>CAYGKG010000016.1:14279-43018 GCA_964350495.1 uncultured Alphaproteobacteria bacterium | reverse complement strand
GAGGGCGGACGTACCGTCGGCGCCGGCGTCGTCGCTTCAATCATCGAGTAAAGAGAACGTAGCGGGTCGATAGAGGAAAAAATGGCGATCGATAGTCAAAATATTCGGATTCGCCTGAAGGCGTTCGACCACCGCGTTCTCGATCAGTCGACGAACGAGATCGTCACGACCGCCAAGCGGACAGGGGCGAGCGTTCGTGGGCCGATCCCGCTGCCCAACAAGATCGAGAAATATACCGTGCTTCGGTCGCCCCATATCGACAAGAAGTCCCGCGAACAATTCGAGATACGCACTCACAGGCGTCTTCTCGATATCGTTGACCCGACCCCGCAAACGGTGGACGCGCTGATGAAGCTCGACCTTGCCGCGGGCGTCGATGTCGAGATCAAACTTTAGGTTGGCCATGCGCACCGGTCTCATCGCACAAAAAGTCGGCATGACCCGCGTCTTCACGGACGACGGTCGTCATCTGCCTGTCACCGTCCTCAAGGTCGACAACCTCCAAGTTGTTGCCCAGCGGACCAATGAAAAGAACGGCTATACCGCGCTACAGCTCGGCGCCGGTGCTGCAAAGGTTAAGAACGTTTCCGGCGCGATGCGCGGACATTTCGCCAAGGCGAAGGTCGAGCCGAAGCGGTTGATGGCCGAGTTTCGCGTGGCCGAAGATGGCCTGGTCGATGTCGGTGCCGAATTGTCCGCGACCCACTTTGTCGCCGGTCAATATATCGATGTCTCGGCGACGTCGATCGGTAAGGGTTTTGCGGGCGCCATGAAGCGCCACAACTTTGGCGGCCTTCGTGCCAGTCATGGTGTTTCCGTATCGCACCGTTCGCACGGTTCGACCGGTCAATGCCAGGATCCGGGCAAGGTCTTCAAGGGCAAGAAAATGGCCGGCCAGATGGGCAACGCTCGCGTCACCCTCCAAAACCTGCAGGTTGTCAGCACCGACGACTCCGCTGGTTTGATCCTCGTTCGGGGCGGCATACCGGGCGCCGCCGGCGGGTGGGTTTTCGTGCGCGATGCGGTGAAGCGGGAGCGTCCCGAAGATGTTCCCTATCCGGCGCAACTGCGCGGGTCGCCCAAAGGGGCGGTCGATGCGGCAGCACAGGCGCCTGAAGTGACTGAAGAACCGGCGGCCGAGAGCGGCGCCGAAGCCGAGAAGAAGGACTAGGCGATGAAAGCCAAGGTCACAACGCTAGAGAACAAGGCTGCCGGCGACATCGATCTCGACGATGGTGTCTTCGGACTACCGTCGCGACCCGACCTCATCCACCGGATGGTCCGTTGGCAGTTGGCCAAGCGGCGGGCGGGGACGCACAAGGTCAAAGTGATCAGCGAGATCCGCGGCACGACCGCGAAACCGTTCAAACAGAAGGGCACCGGCCGCGCGCGGCAGGGGTCGGTTCGCGCCACGCAGTTCCGTGGTGGCGCCACGGCTCACGGGCCGACGCCTCGCGACCACAGCCATGACCTGCCCAAGAAGGTGCGTAAGCTAGCCCTCAAAGCGGCTCTTTCCGCCAAGCAGGCGGAAGGCAAGCTGATCATTATCGATACAGCTGACGTCGCCGAGTTGCGGACGTCCAAGCTCGCGGCGCAGATCAAATCGTTGGGCTGGCAGTCGGTTTTGTTTATCGACGGCGCGGAGCTCAATCCGAACTTCACCTGGGCCGCGCGGAACATTCCCTTGGTTGACGTGCTACCGCAGCAAGGTGCCAACGTTTATGACATCATGCGGCGCGAGACCTTGGTCTTGACCAAAAGCGCGGTCGAAGCACTGCAAGGGAGGCTCGCATGAAGGGGCGTGAGATTAGCCGCGAGCGCATGTACGAGGTCGTTCGCAGTCCGGTGATTACCGAGAAAGCGACGCTGGCGTCCGAACATAACCAGGTCGTGTTCCGCGTCGCTCTCGACGCGAGCAAGCCTGAGATCAAGTCGGCGGTGGAAGGTCTGTTCAAGGTTAAAGTGAAGGCCGTGAACACACTGCGTACCGACGGCAAGGTGAAACGGTTCAAGGGCATGATTGGTCGCCGCCCGGAAGTCAAAAAAGCGATCGTAACCCTCGAGGAGGGGCAATCGATCGATGTCTCGACGGGGGTCTAAGCGATGGCGCTGAAGAAATTCAATCCGACGACACCGTCGCGCCGCAACTTGGTGCTGGTTGATCGTTCCGACCTATGGAAGGGCCGCCCGGTCAAAAAATTGACCGAAGGCATGACCAAAAAGGGTGGCCGCAACAACACCGGCCGGATTACGGCTTGGCATATTGGCGGCGGCCATAAAAAGCGCTACCGCAAGGTCGATTTCAAGCGTGGCAAGATTGGCGTCGCGACCGTTGAGCGGTTGGAGTACGACCCGAACCGGACTGCGTTTATCGCTTTGATCACCTACGGTGACGGCGAGCAATCGTATATCCTGGCGCCCCAGCGGCTACGGGTCGGCGACAAGGTTGAGTCGGGCGCCGGCGCGGATATCAAGCCGGGTAACGCGTTGCCGTTTAAGAACATCCCGGTCGGTACGATCGTCCATAACGTCGAGATGAAGCCCGGTAAAGGCGGACAAATAGCGCGTTCCGCAGGGACCTATGTGCAGCTTGTCGGTAAAGATGCCGGGTACGCTCTGCTGCGTCTTGCCTCTGGCGAGCAACGGATGGTTCGCGCGGAGTGCATGGCGACGGTGGGCGCCGTGTCCAATCCCGATCAACAGAACATCAAGCTGGGTCACGCTGGGCGTACGCGTTGGCTGGGCAAGCGCCCGACGGTGCGCGGTGTTGCCATGAACCCGATTGATCACCCGCATGGCGGCGGCGAAGGCCGCACTTCCGGTGGCCGGCATCCCGTGACGCCTTGGGGTAAACCGACCAAGGGCGCCAAGACGCGAAACAATAAGTCGACCGACCGCTTCATCGTGCGTCGGCGCCGTAAGAAGAAGTAGGAGGCAGCGTGGCTCGCTCCGTTTGGAAGGGTCCGTTCGTAGACGGATACCTATTGAAGAAGGCCGAAACAGCGCGCGCTTCGGGCCGGAAGGAAGTGATCAAGATCTGGTCGCGCCGGTCGACGATCCTGCCGCAATTCGTGGGTCTGACCTTTGGCGTTTATAACGGCCGCAAATTTATCCCGGTCCTGGTGACCGAGAGCATGGTCGGTCATAAGTTCGGCGAATTTTCGCCGACCCGTACGTTCTCCGGCCATAGCGCCGATAAGAAAGCTTCGAGGGGCTAAGGCCGAGAATGAGTAAGTCATCTGCACCGCGTCGTTTAAGCGACACTGAGGCTAGTGCGACGCTCCGCTCGCTGCGGGTCAGCCCACAGAAATTGAACGTCGTCGCCTCGTCGATTCGCGGCAAGACCGCTGAATCGGCACTCGCGACGTTGGCCTTTTCGCCGCGCCGTATCTCGGGCGACGTCAAGAAACTGCTGCAGTCGGCGATCGCGAACGCCGAAAACAATCATCAGCTCGATGTCGATCGGTTGGTTGTTGCCGAAGCTACCGTCGGAAAGGCGTTCGTGATGCGCCGCTGGCGGGCACGGGCGCGCGGCCGAGTTGGCCGTATCGAGAAGCCGTTCAGCAATATCACCATAGTCGTACGCGAGCGCGAGGGGGACTGATGGGCCAGAAGGTCAATCCGATAGGGCTACGCCTCGGGATCAATCGGACCTGGGACTCGCGTTGGTTTGCGAACGACCGCGATTACGGAAACTTGCTTCACGAGGATCTCCAGATCCGCAAGTTCATCAACAAGCGTTTGTCCCAGGCGGGTGTCAGCAAGGTCATTATCGAGCGCCCTGCCAAGAAGGCGCGGATCACCATCCATACTGCACGTCCGGGTGTGGTCATCGGCAAAAAAGGTGCGGACATCGAGCGTCTGCGGCTCGAGATTGCCAAGATGACCAATTCAGAACTGCATTTGAACATCGTCGAAATTCGTAAGCCAGAGATCGATGCAAAGCTCGTTGCGGACAATATTGCCCAGCAGCTCGAACGGCGCGTGGCTTTCCGGCGCGCGATGAAGCGGGCTGTGCAATCAGCGATGCGGCTTGGCGCCTTGGGCATTCGAATCAATTGCGGCGGCCGTCTTGGCGGCGCCGAAATCGCTCGGACGGAATGGTATCGCGAAGGCCGCGTCCCGCTGCACACTTTGCGGGCCGATGTCGATTATGGCGAGTCGACGGCGATGACGGCTTATGGCACGTGCGGCGTCAAGGTTTGGATCTTCAACGGCGAGATCATGGCCCACGATCCGATGGCGAAGGATCGGCGCTTGTCCGAGCAGCAGCAACCGGGCGGCGGCGCGCCGGGTCGAGGGTAATTAGGCGATGCTTAGTCCAAAACGTACAAAGTTCCGTAAAGCGCATAAAGGCCGGATTCACGGCATTGCGAAAAGCGGATTTACGCTCGCGTTCGGTGCTTACGGCTTGAAGGCAATCGGTCCTGGGCGCGTCAACGCCCGCGAGATCGAAGCCGCGCGTCGTGCCATCACCCGCGAAATGAAGCGCGCTGGTCGTGTGTGGATTCGCATTTTTCCCGACGTCCCGGTTTCGTCGAAACCAACCGAAGTCCGCATGGGCAAAGGTAAGGGGTCGCCAGAATATTGGATGTGCCGCGTGAAACCGGGCCGGATCATGTTTGAGATCGATGGAGTGCCGCCGGCGGTTGCACATCACGCATTCGAACTTGGTGCCGCAAAGCTGTCGGTGCCGACCAAGGTCGTTGTCCGTCTGGGTGAGGGGGGCCACTGATGAAGGCCGAACAACTCCTCGGCAAAAGTGCCGATGAACTCAAGGAAGAGCTGCTTGGCTTGCGCAAGGAGTCCTTCAACTTGCGATTCCAACGCGCAAGCGGTCAGTTGGAGAACACCGCACGGTTTCGGCAGGTTCGTCGGGACATTGCGCGGATCAAGACGATTCTCAAACAACAACAGCCTGCCTCGTAGAGCGGAAAGAAGAAGATGCCAAGAAGAACACTTACCGGTGTGATCGTGAGCAAGTCGGGCGACAAGACGGTGGTCGTCCGTGTCGAACGCCGCGTGCAGCATCCGCTTTACAAGAAGTTCATCCGCCGGTCCAAAAAGTACCACGCGCATGACCCCGTCAATCAGTATCAGGTCGGGGATTTTGTTCGCATTCAAGAATGCGCGCCAATTTCCAAACTAAAGGCCTGGGAAGTCGTGGAGCAGGTTGCGCGCGGGTAGGCCGCGCTCGCCGTACAGGTTCAAACAATGATTCAAGTCGAAACAAACCTAGAAGTTGCCGACAACTCCGGTGCGCGGCGCGTCCAATGCATCAAGGTGCTAGGTGGCAGCAAGCGCAAGACTGCATCGGTCGGCGACGTAATCGTCGTTTCCGTGAAGGAAGCCATTCCGCGCGGACGCGTGAAAAAGGGTGAAGTGCACCGCGCGGTGATCGTTCGCACGGCTAAGGAAATTCGTCGTCAGGACGGCAGCGCCATCCGGTTCGACAAGAATGCGGCGGTTCTGATTTCCAAGGAAAACGAACCGATCGGCACGCGCATTTTTGGCCCGGTGACCCGCGAACTGCGCGACCGTCAATACATGAAGATCATCTCGCTTGCGCCGGAGGTGTTGTGATGGCGGCCAAGATCAAGAAGGGCGACAACGTGGTCGTTTTGAGCGGCCGCGAAAAGGGCAAAAAGGGCAGCGTCGTGAAGATCGACACGGTGCTTGACCGGGCTTTGGTGCAGGGCGTGAACATGATGAAGCGGCACAAAGCCGCTGGCGCCGGCGACCCGGGCGGAATCAGAGATATAGAAGCGCCGATTGCGCTGTCGAATCTCGCGATCGAGGACCCCAAGGATGGCCGACCGACTCGGGTTGGGTTCAAACGTTTGGAGGACGGCCGCAAGGTCCGTTTTGCGAAACGCTCCGGCGAAGTGATTGACAGGTAGACGGCCATGCAAGCGCGGTTGAAAACGATTTACGACAAGGACATCAAGGCGGCACTGACCGAACGTTTCGGTTACGCCAACGCCCTGGCGGTGCCACGCATCGATAAGATCGTCCTCAACATGGGCGTCGGTGAGGCCGTTTCGGACAGCAAAAAGATCAACGCAGCGGCCGAGGATCTGTCGCTGATTGCCGGGCAACGCGCGGTGATTACGCGGTCCAAGAAGTCCATCGCGAACTTCAAGTTGCGTGAGGAAATGGGCATTGGCTGCAAGGTGACTCTGCGGCGCGAACGTATGTACGAGTTTCTTGATCGGTTGATCACCATTGCCCTACCGCGGGTCCGGGATTTCCGCGGTGTATCCGGGCGTAGTTTCGATGGTCGGGGCAATTACGCGCTGGGCATCAAAGAACATATCGTTTTTCCTGAAATTGACTACGACAAGGTCGAAACGACGCGCGGCCTTGACGTCATTATTGTCACGACGGCGGATAGCGATGACGAGGCCCGCGAATTGTTGCGTGGCTTCGGCATGCCCTTCGCCGCCTAGTAACGACTGGAAACAGAGGTCCAATGGCAAAGAAAAGCGCCATCGAGAAGAACAATCGCCGTCGCAAGCTCGCGGCCCGTTTCGCGGCCAAGCGTGCGCGCCTCAAAGCGGTCGCCAATGACGAGGCGAACCCGCAAGAGGAGCGCTTTGCGGCCCGATTGAAACTGGCAGAGATGCCGCGGAATTCTTCGCCGACGCGGGTGCGGAGCCGTTGCGAACTGAGCGGGCGACCGCGCGGTGTTTACCGGAAGCTGCGCTTGTCGAGAATAGCGCTGCGCGATCTGGCATCGATTGGCCAGATTCCCGGAATGGTTAAGTCGAGCTGGTAGGAAGACACCGATGACGATGACCGATCCCTTGGGCGATATGCTCACCCGCATCAGAAACGGGCAGCGTGCGCGTCTCTCTGAGATTTCAAGCCCCGCGTCGCGGTTGCGTTCGAACGTCTTGAATGTTCTCAAGACCGAAGGCTATATCCGCGATTTCGAACGCCTTGAGATCGAGGTGGGCAAGCCGGAACTGAAGATTCACCTTAAATACTATGAAGGCGAGCCGGTCATTAAGACGATCCAGCGGATTTCTACGCCAGGCCGCCGGGTGTACTCGTCGATCGAAGATCTGCCGCGGGTCTGCAACGGCCTTGGCATTGCCATTCTTTCTACGCCGCGCGGCGTGATGTCGGATTCGCAGGCGCGCGAAGCCAATGTCGGCGGCGAAGTCCTCTGCAACGTAATCTAGAGAACCACCATGTCCCGTATTGGCAAGAACCCAGTCGTCGTCCCTAAGGGGGTCGATGTGACGCTGTCCGGCCAGGACATTTCCGCCAAGGGGCCGAAGGGCGTGCTTGCCATGACGTTGGTGGACGACGTGGTGGCGACAAAGGACGGCGATCTGATCCGCGTCCAACCGAGCAACGAAAGCCCCCGAGCGCGTATGATGTGGGGAATGCAGCGTACGCTCGTCGACAATCTGGTTGTCGGCGTGGCGACGGGCTTCTTGAAAGAGCTTGAGATCGTCGGTGTCGGTTACCGCGCCCAGATGCGCGGCAAAGATTTGGTCCTGGCGCTAGGCTTCAGCCACGAGGTCGTTCATAAGATACCGGAGGGCGTTTCGGTCGAATGCCCGACGCCGACACAGATCAAAATTTCCGGTGCGGACCGCCAGCGTGTCGGGCAGACCGCTGCGGAGATCCGGGCCTACCGGAAGCCGGAGCCTTTCAAGGGCAAGGGCGTGAAGTACGTGGGCGAGTATATCTTCCGCAAGGAAGGCAAGAAGAAATAGGTCTGTGATGACTCAGCAATCTGTCAAACGACGCATTCGTGTCCGCAAAAAATTGCACCGCAAGTCGGTCGGGCGCCCGCGTCTATCTGTGTTTCGTTCGCACCAGAACATCTACGCCCAGATCATCGACGATGCCAAAGGTGCGACGCTTGCTGCCGCATCGACCCTGGAAAAAGACATTGGCGGCGGCAAGGGCGGCAACAAAGAGGCTGCGGCGGCGGTCGGCAAAGCAATTGCCGAGCGGGCAAAGGCCGCAGGGGTGCTCGAGGTCGTGTTCGACCGCGGCGACTACATGTTTCATGGCCGCGTGAAAGCGTTGGCCGACGCCGCGCGTGAAGGCGGCTTGTCGTTCTAAAGGGATAGTCAGCTATGGCGCGTCAAAATTTCGGAGATCGCCAAGATTCGGATCTGGTCGACAAACTCGTCGGGATCAACCGAGTTGCGAAGGTGGTAAAGGGTGGGCGCCGGTTCGGCTTCGCCGCTCTTGTCATCGTCGGCGACCAGAAGGGCCGGGTCGGTTGGGGCAAGGGTAAGGCGCGCGAAGTCCCTGAAGCCATCCGCAAGGCGACGGAGTCGGCCAAGCGCAACATGATCCGCGTGCCGCTGCGCGAAGGTCGCACGCTGCATCACGATTCGGACGGGCGTTTCGGTGCGGGTCGGGTTGTTCTACGCGCGGCGCCGCCGGGCACCGGTGTAATTGCCGGCGGTCCGATGCGCGCAATCTTCGAGACGCTCGGCGTTCAAGATATCGTGACAAAGTCGATCGGGACCTCTAATCCGCACAATATGATCAAGGCGACATTCGCCGCATTGGAAAATTTGATGTCGCCCCGCCAGGTTGCCGCGAAACGCAACAAGAAGGTGGGCGAGATTATTGGACGCCGCCGGGATACCGAGGCGACTGAGGTACAGGCATAACAATGGCCGGAAAAAAGAAAACCGTCCGCGTGACGCAAATCGGCAGCCCCATTGGGCGGCCCGGCGACCAACGCGCGACTCTCGCCGGTTTGGGCTTGAACAAAATGCACCGGTCCCGCGAGCTAGAGGATACGCCGTCGGTCCGGGGCATGATCGCCAAGGTCCACCACTTGGTCCGCGTCGAAGAAGCGGAATAGGGACGAGCCATGCAACTCAACGACATCGCCGATAAAGACGGTTCACGGCGCCCGCGCAAACGGATCGGTCGGGGCATTGCCTCCGGTACCGGTAAGACGTCGGGAAAGGGCCACAAGGGCGCGAAGTCTCGCTCGGGCGTGGCCATCAATGGCTTCGAAGGCGGCCAGATGCCCATCTATCGCCGTTTGCCGAAGCGTGGGTTCAACAATATTTTCCGCAAGGATTTCCAGGCCGTAAACATCGGTCGCCTGCAACAGGCGGTCGATGCCGGTCGTCTCGACCCGGCAAAACCGATCGATGCGGCGGTGCTCGTCGGGGCCGGCGTTATTCGGCGCCCGCTCGACGGTGTGCGGCTGCTGGCCAACGGCGTGCTGACCTCCAGCTTGAATATCGAGGTCGCGGGAGCGTCTAAGGCAGCGATTGCCGCGGTTGAAAAAGCCGGTGGCAAGGTCGCCGTAACCATCGTCGCGGCACCTGCGGACGATTCCGCCAAGGCTGCCAAACGCAAAGCGAAGAAAAAGGGCGGTAAGGCGGCAGTGGCGGAAGACAACGCCTAGAAACGTTCAGGCGCGCGATGTGCGCCTCACCCTAGGATGAAAACCGATGGCCTCAGCCGCTGAACAACTCGCCGCCAATATCAATTTGGGTGCCTTTGCGAAGGCAACCGAACTAAAGAAGCGGTTGTGGTTCACCCTTGGGGCGCTGGTCGTCTACCGGCTTGGCACCTTCATTCCCATTCCGGGAATCGACCCGATCATCATGCAGGATATCTTCCAGCAGAATGCCGGTGGCATTCTGGGGATGTTCGACATGTTCGCCGGCGGCGCTCTAGGCCGCATGACGATTTTCGCGCTCAACATTCTCCCCTACATCTCGGCATCGATCATCATGCAATTGATGACCGCCGTATCGCCGAAGTTCGAGGCGTTGAAGAAAGAGGGCGAGTCGGGCCGTAAGAAAATCAACCAATATACCCGCTACGGCACCGTCCTCTTGGCCGCGCTGCAGGCCTACGGGATCGCCGTGGGCTTGGAGAGCATGACCAGCTCGCAGGGGAGCGCGGTGTTCGATCCTGGCGCTTTCTTCCGGATCACCACCGTCATCACGCTAACCTGTGGTACAATTTTCTTGATGTGGCTTGGCGAGCAGGTGACCGCGCGCGGTGTCGGTAACGGAATTTCGCTGATCATCTTTGCCGGGATCGTTGCGAATTTGCCGGCGGCGTTAGTCGGTACCTTAGAATTGGGCCGAACCGGCGCGATGTCGGCCGGCTTCATCTTGCTCCTCATCGTCCTGATGTTCGCCGTGGTCACCTTCGTCGTGTTCATCGAACGTGCTCAGCGGCGCATCGTCGTCCAGTACCCAAAACGGCAAATGGGGAACAAGATGATGGGCGGCGAAAGTTCCCATATCCCGCTGAAGCTCAATACCTCGGGCGTTATCCCGGTCATTTTCGCGTCTTCCCTGCTGCTCCTGCCGATCACGTTGGCGAATTTCACCGCTGGCGGCGGTCCGGCGTGGCTCCTAACGGTTTCGGCGTTGTTGGGCCACGGGCAGCCGCTCTTTCTGATTCTGTATGCCTCGGGGATTGCGTTTTTCGCCTTCTTCTACACGGCGATCGTTTTTAACCCGTCCGACACCGCGGATAATCTGAAAAAGTACGGCGGCTTTATTCCCGGGATTCGTCCGGGCAAGAACACCGCCGACTATTTGGACTATGTGTTGACGCGGCTGACGGTGGTGGGTGCGGCCTACTTGGTCGCAGTGGCGATCCTTCCCGAAATCATGATTTCGCGTTTCGCTATTCCGTTCTATTTCGGCGGGACCTCGCTGCTAATCGTCGTGACGGTGTCGATGGATACCGTGGCGCAGATACAGTCCCATCTCCTTGCCCATCAATATGAAGGTCTGATCAAGAAGTCGAAACTTCGGGGCCGGAACCGATGAATCTGATTATCCTCGGACCGCCGGGTGCTGGGAAAGGGACGCAAGCCCAGCTCCTGGAGCGGGACCGCGGATTCATCCAACTGTCGACCGGCGATATGTTGCGCGCCGCCGTTGCTGCCGGAACGGAAATCGGCAAAACGGCGAAGGAGATCATGGACCGGGGCGCTTTGGTCCCCGACGACGTGATGGTCCAAATCATCGCCAACAAGCTCGACGACATTGGCGATCGTCCGTTCATCCTCGATGGCTTTCCACGCACGCACGGACAGGCCGAAGCACTCGATACGCTACTGGTGCAAAAAACCAAGCAGCTCAGCTACGTCATCGAGTTGCAAATCGACGACAAAATACTCGTAGAGCGGGTTGTTGGCCGTTTTACCTGCGCGGCCTGTGGTGAGGGCTATCACGATTCCTTCAAGCCGACCAAGGTAGATGGGGTCTGCGACCGTTGCGGCGCGACCGAATTCAAACGCCGGTCCGACGATAACGAACAGGCCATGCGGACCCGGCTTGAGGCCTATCACGCCCAAACCGCACCGTTGATTGATTACTACCGCGGCAAGTCGATGCTGCGTAGTGTCGACGGTTCGGCCGATTTCGACGCCGTCACCGCCCAAATCGCCGATATTCTGGACGGAAACTAGGGGCGGATTGTTGACTTTGGCGCACCGTGAACTAATAATCCGCTCGCCCATAGGGCGAAGCAAAATCGATATCAAGGCACAACGCGCTGGAGCCGTGGAACGGTTCCTGTCGGCGTTTTTCTATGCAGGAGATAGGTCGTGGCGCGAATAGCGGGCGTAAACATTCCGAGCAACAAACGCGTCGAAATCGCGTTGACCTACATTTTCGGGATCGGACGCACAAAGGCGCGTCAAATCCGGGAAAGGGCGGGGCTCGCTGCCGAGCGTCGTGTCAATGAATTGACCGATGCCGAGGTCAGCCAAATTCGCGAGCTCATCGACGCCGAGCACCTCGTCGAAGGCGATCTGCGGCGCGAAGTCTCAATCAATATCAAACGCTTGATGGATCTCGGTTGCTACCGCGGCCTGCGGCACCGTCGGCGTCTGCCGGTACGCGGGCAGCGTACCCACACCAATGCGCGGACGCGCAAGGGCCCGGCCCGGCCCATCGCCGGCAAGAAAAAGGCGTAAGGACACAACATGGCTAAGGATGTAGCGCGCGTCAGGCGCCGCGAAAGAAAGAACATTACGTCGGGCGTTGCGCACGTGAACGCCTCGTTCAACAACACCATGGTGACGATCACCGATGCCCAGGGCAATGCCATTGCGTGGTCCTCGGCCGGTGCAAACGGCTTTAAGGGTTCGCGCAAATCGACGCCCTACGCGGCGCAGATCGCTGCGACGGAAGCCGGTAAAAAGGCACAGGACCATGGTATGAAGACGCTGGAAGTGTTGGTGCGCGGTCCGGGTTCGGGACGTGAATCGGCGCTGCGCGCGTTGCAGGCGGTCGGATTTACGATCATGTCCATCCGCGACGTGACGCCGATCCCGCATAACGGCTGCCGGCCGCCAAAACGCCGTCGGGTTTAGTCGACCCGGCAAGACGACCTCAATCGTAAACGGAATGGCCGGCTTCGTGCCGGCGAGCAATACGAGGATGTGGACGTGATTCAGAAGAACTGGACCGAGCTAATCAAACCGAACAAGCTCGCGATCGAAAGTGGCGAGGACGCCAGCAAGGTTGCGACAATGGTCGCGGAGCCGCTAGAGCGCGGTTTTGGCCTGACCCTGGGTAACGCGCTGCGGCGTGTTTTGCTGTCGTCGCTGCAGGGTGCGGCGGTGACATCGGTGCAGATCGAGGGTGTCCTGCACGAATTCTCCTCGATCCCGGGCGTGCGCGAAGATGTCACCGATATCGTCCTGAATATCAAGACCTTAGCGTTGCGGATGCATGGCGATGGCCCACGCCGGGTCACGTTGCGCAAGACCGGACCGGGCGAGGTTAAGGGCGGCGATATCCAGCTTGGCCACGATCTCGAAGTGATGAACCCCGATCTGGTGATCTGTACGCTCGACGAAGGCGCGCAAATCACGATGGAAATGACGGTCGAAAACGGCAAAGGCTACGTCGCTGCCGAAGTATCCAAAGAAGAGGATAAGCCCATCGGCCTCATCCCCGTGGACGCCGGCTACAGCCCCATTCGCCGCGTGTCGTACAAGGTCGACAATACCCGCGAAGGGCAGAAGCTCGACTACGACAAATTGACGATGCGGATCGAAACCAATGGTGCCGTCACTCCGGAAGATGCCGTCGCCTACGCCGCACGCATTCTTCAGGATCAGTTCCAGCTCTTTATCAACTTCGAGGAGCCGCGGGCGGAAACGAAAATCGAAACTCGGCACGAGCCTGAATTCAATCCGAACCTTCTGCGGAAGGTCGACGAATTGGAACTTTCGGTGCGCTCGGCCAATTGCCTCAAGAACGACAACATCGTCTACATTGGCGACCTGATCCAAAAGACCGAAGCGGAGATGCTTCGGACGCCGAACTTCGGCCGCAAGTCGCTTAACGAAATCAAAGAGGTTCTGGCGCAAATGGGGCTTCACCTCGGTATGGAGGTTCCCAATTGGCCGCCGGACAACATCGAAGAGCTCGCCAAGCGGCTCGACGAGAACTTCTGATCCAGGAGAAGTCCCATGCGTCACCGTAGACGAGTACGCCGTTTCAAACGGTCCAGCGCGCATCGTCAAGCGATGTTCGCGAACCTTGCGTCCGCGCTCATCAAGCACGAGCAAATCAGAACGACCTTGCCCAAGGCTAAGGAACTGCGGCCCATCGTGGAGCGGCTCATTTCCTTGGGGAAACGCGGCGACCTCCACGCCCGTCGGCAGGCCGTTGCCCATATCGGCGACCGGGATCAGGTCAGCAAGCTGTTCGACGTCCTTGCAGCCCGCTACGCCGAGCGCAGCGGCGGCTACTCGCGGGTCCTGAAGGCAGGCTTCCGCTACGGCGATTCTGCGCCAATGGGGGTCATCGAATTGGTGGACCGGGATACCGACGCCAAGGGCATGGATTCCGGCCCGGTCGACGTCGAAGACGGCGATGAGGCCGAAGCGGCCTAGCCGGTCCGCACCGACAAATCCAAAAAGGGGCGGCCCCGCGGGGCTGCCCCTTTTTGCGTCCGGGGTTACACTCAAGGCTATGTCACGCCGTTTGTTTCAAGCCGCCTGCCGAATGCTGGTGGGGCTGTCGTTGGTTGGCGTCGTCGCCGCCGCGGTCCCGGCGCTTGGCCAAGGCGCCGACGTTCCGCAGTCGCGCGAACAAATCCGTCTGTCCTATGCGCCGCTGGTCAAGCGGGTCGCCCCCGCCGTTGTCAATATTTTCACGCGCAAGGCCGTCGAGGACCGCGCCGCATCGCCGTTGTTCGACGATCCGCTGTTCCGTCGGTTCTTTGGCGAGGACTTCATCCCGTTTGGCCCGCCGCGGGCGCGTATGGAAAACTCGTTGGGCTCCGGCGTTATCGTGCGGTCGGACGGCTTGGTCGTCACCAACAACCACGTCATTGCCAGTGGGACGCAGATCATTGTCGCCCTGACCGACCGCCGAGAGTTCGAAGCCGAAGTCGTCCTCGCCGATGAACGTACCGATCTTGCCGTTCTGAAAATCGACGCCGGTCCCGAGGCGCTCCCGGCGCTGGAATTGATGAACTCCGACGATCTCGAAGTTGGCGATTTGGTTCTCGCGCTCGGCAACCCCTTCGGCGTCGGTCAGACTGTAACCAGTGGCATCGTGTCGGCACTTGCCCGGACGAAGGTGGGTGTTTCGGATTATCAGTTCTTCGTCCAAACCGACGCGGCGATCAATCCGGGCAATTCGGGCGGCGCACTCGTCACGATGGACGGCCGCTTGGCAGGTGTGAACACCGCGATCTTTTCGCGGTCGGGCGGATCCATCGGCATCGGCTTCGCGATCCCGTCCAACATGGTGGCATCGGTCATCAATGCCGCCGTGAGCGGGGGCGAAATCAAACGTCCCTGGCTCGGTGCGGCTGGTCAGCTCGTTACCTCGGAGTTGGCCGAAACGTTGGGGTTCGACCGACCGGGGGGCGTGTTGGTGACGCAAATTTTCCCCGACGGCCCAGCTGATCGTGCTGGTTTGGAGGTCGGCGACGTCATCACGGGGCTTGATGGCAAGCCGGTCGACGATCCGCAGGGTCTGATCTACCGCGTCGCGATCCGCCCGGTCGGCGAAACCGCCGTTCTCAACGTCGTCCGCGCCGGTCGATCGTTGGATCTGCCGATCGACCTGTCGGTCGCCCCCGAGGTGCCGCCGCGCGATATCACCGATATTGGCGGCCGCAATCCGTTGACGGGTGCGCGGGTGGCCAATCTCTCGCCGGCAGTAGCGGCAGAATTGGGTTTCGACACGTTCGCTTTTAGCGCCGGGGTAGTCGTGCTTGCCGTCAAGCGGTTCAGTCCGGCGCAACAGGCAAACCTACGGCCCGGGGACGTCATTCTCGAGGTCAACGGCGCGCCGGTGAAGACCGTCAAAGACCTAGTCGGGCGTCTCGAGGCGGCAACGCAATGGCGGATCGTGCTGCGTCGCGGCGACAGGGCGCTAACCATTACGGCGCGGTCGTGAGCACCCTATTCGAGGCCGCGGGGCTTGCCGACGGTACCCCACACCCCTTGGCCGACCGTTTGCGACCGAAGGTGTTGGACGACGTCCTGGGGCAAGACCACGTCTTGGGGGCTGGGGGGCCGTTGCGCCGGATGCTGGACGCCGGTCGACTCCCGTCGTTGATCCTGTGGGGCCCGCCGGGGACCGGAAAGACGACCATCGCCCGTCTCTTGGCTGACCGCGTCGGACTTGATTTTGTTCAGCTTTCCGCTGTTTTCTCCGGTGTGGCCGACCTGCGCAAGGCGATCGACGGTGCCCGCCAACGGCGCCAGGTTGGACATGGGACGCTCCTATTCGTGGACGAAATTCACCGGTTCAACCGCGCCCAGCAGGACGGTTTTTTGCCGGTCGTCGAAGACGGCACGCTCGTTTTGGTCGGCGCTACGACCGAGAACCCATCGTTCGAACTCAATGCCGCGTTGTTGTCGCGCTGTCAGGTTCTCGTGCTCAATCGACTCGAGGATGACGATCTTGAGGCGCTCTTGCACCGCGCCGAAGACCTTGAGGGAAAAGCCCTGCCGCTCACCGCTGACGCACGCCAGGTGTTGCGCGGCATGTCCGACGGTGACGGGCGCTACCTTCTCAATCTCGCCGAAGACCTCTTTGCCTTTGGCGGCGTCGACATGGATGCCGCGGCACTCGTCAAGGCTGTCCAAAAGCGGGCGCCGATCTACGACAAGTCTCGCGACGAGCATTACAACCTGATTAGTGCGCTCCATAAGAGCTTGCGCGGCTCGGACGCGGATGCGGCGTTGTACTGGCTAGCGCGGATTCTGGCCGGGGGCGAAGCGCCGCTCTATGTCGTGCGCCGTCTGGTTCGATTCGCGGTCGAAGACATCGGCTTAGCCGACCCGGAGGCCGTCCACCAGGCGCTGGCGGCCAAGGACACTTACGACTTCCTGGGCTCGCCCGAAGGCGAACTGGCGATAGCCCAAGCAGTGGTCTATCTGGCCACTGCGCCAAAATCGAATGCGGTGTACACGGCGCTCACCAAGGCCAATCGGGCAGCTCGGGAGACCGGCTCGCTCGCGCCGCCGAAACACATCTTGAACGCGCCGACCGGTTTGATGAAGGAACTGGGATACGGCGACGGCTATGTCTACGACCATGATGCCGAGGACGCCTTTTCCGGCCGCAACTACTTTCCGGACGACATGGTGCGCGCGTCCTTCTATGCCCCTACCGAGCGCGGCTTCGAGCGAGAAGTGGGCAAGCGGTTGGCCTATTGGAAAGGACTGCGCGAGAAAGCGCGTCCTCCGAAGGGATGACGTTCCAGGCTTTCGTCGGCATCGACTGGTCCGGGGCGAAGGGAAACGAGCACCGTGGGATTCAAGTAGCGCTGTGTTCGGCGGGTACCGCTGCGCCCCGTCTCGTTCCACCCAGCGACGGTGTGTGGAGCCGCTTGGCGGTACTTGACTGGATGATTGAAACGTCGTCGACGACACCGATGTTGGCCGGTTTGGACTTCTCCTTTTCGTTTCCCTTCGTCGACGAAGGCACCTATTTCCCAGGCCTTGCGGAGTCGCCGGCAGCTGCGCCGGATCTGTGGCGTCTGGTCGACGATGTATGCGCCGGCGAGGCGAACCTCTACGCCGGGGCCTTCGTCGCCGCATCGCCCTGGGCGGCGCACTTCTATACCAACGGTGCAAAGGGCGTGCGGTTCGCCCGCCGGCACAAAGCGGTCGAGCGGGCCTGCGCCCGCCAAGGACTGGGGCACCCCGAATCGGTTTTTCACCTGATTGGGCCCAAGCAGGTTGGCCGCGGCTCCCTCGCCGGCATGCGGTTTTTAGCCGCGCTGCGTATGCGCTCACCCAAGATCCGGGTCTGGCCATTCGATCCGCCGCAGCCCCGTCAATCTTGCGTTGTAGAGGTGTTTCCGCGGGCCTTCCTTGCTGTGGGCGGTCACGGGCCGGCGAAAATTCGTACCGCCGCAGAGCTTGATCGCGTGCTTGGGGGATTCGGTGCGGCGCCGTCCGGGCTCGTCGGCGCGGTCGACGACAATGTGGCCGATGCTGTGGTCGCAGCGGCGGCGCTGCGCGCGATGGCTGGGGATCGCGCACTCTGGCGGCCTGCGGCGATGGAGGCTAGGGTGCGACGCACCGAGGGGTGGATTTTCGGCGTACGGTGACTCCGTGAATATGATTGCAGCGATCGCCATTGGCGGCGCTCTTGGCGCTGTGGGACGGCATATGGTTGGCGCCCACATGCTGCGAATGCTGGGCAGCGGCTTTCCGTGGGGAACGCTCACGGTCAATGTCGCCGGTTCCTTTGTGCTCGGTGCACTGATCGAAACGATGGCGCTCCGCTGGAGCGTTGGCCCGGAACTCCGGGCATTCCTGACCGTAGGCGTCCTCGGTGCCTTTACGTCCTTTAGCGCTTTCTCCCTCGACGTTGCGGTGCTCTCCGGGCGCGGCGCTATGATACCGGCGGCGCTCTACGTGATCGCGTCGGTTTCGCTCTCGATCCTTGCCTTGTTTTTTGGCCTCTGGCTGTTCCGCCAACTCCTCGCGTGAGCGTCGAACATGTCACGATTGGCGACGAAGACGAGGGTATTCGCCTCGATCGCTGGTTCCGTGGCAGATTTCCCCACGTAACCCAGGGCCGCTTGGAAAAGCTGTTGCGCCGCGGTGAAATTCGGGTCGATGGCGGTCGCGTGCGCGCCAACCTGCGGGTCACGGCCGGCATGGTCGTGCGCGTGCCGCCGTTGCCCGCCGCGTCACCACAGGAGACGGCGACCCCGCCGCCGGTGTCGGCTGCGGATGTGGCCGACTTGCAAGCCCGGGTCTTGCACCGGGACGACGTCCTGATCGTCATCGATAAGCCTGCGGGCCTGGCGGTGCAGGGCGGCAGCGGGACCACGCGTCACCTCGACGGTCTTTTGGACGCGCTGCGCTTTGGCGCTGCCGAACGACCGCGCTTGGTCCACCGTCTTGACCGCGACACCAGCGGGGTGCTCGTCTTGGCCCGCACCCGGGCCGCCGCTGCCGCACTCACCGCGGCGTTCCGCGACCGTGCCGCGCAGAAATTGTATTGGGCGCTGGTCCGCGGCGTTCCCAGCCCCGAGGCAGGGCGGATCGAATCGGCGCTTGAAAAGGTCGCGGCGGCGGGCGGGCGCGAGCAAATGGCGTCGGGCGACGATGGTAAACCGGCACTTACCACCTACCGCACCTTGGCGCGCGGCGCCGGGGGACTTACGTGGCTCGCGCTGACGCCTCTGACGGGACGCACCCATCAGCTCCGGGTGCATTGCGCCGAGGCCGGGTTTCCCATCGTCGGAGACCGTCGCTACGGCGACCGGCCAGCGACCCTGCCTGAACAAAATACCTTGGGCCGGGGCCTGCATCTCCATGCGCGCCGGCTAGAAATTCCGCATCCGAGCAGCGGTGTGCTACGTGTAATTGCGCCGCTGCCTCCCCATATGGAGCAGAGTTGGCGGTTTCTCGGTTTTGACGCCGAAACCGCTCAGAACGACCCCCATCGCGAGAGCTAGGCGCCGCCCTCTCGCGCAATTACGCCGCGCTCTCGCGCAATTACAGAGTTATCAGTGTGACGACATCGCCCCTTTGTCTTGCAATCTTCGATTGCGACGGCACTCTCGTCGATAGTTTTCCGGCGATTCACGAGGCGATGACCGCGGCATTTCGTGATTTCGGCCTATCACCGCCTCCGGCAGACCGTCTGCGCAGCATGATCGGGCTGTCGGTCGCCGAACAGGTGGCGACGTTTGCTCCCAAGGCAAACCACGACCAGCAACTCGCCCTGGAGAGCGGGTACCGGCAACACCGTCTCGGTCGCAAAAATCTCCACGAACCTCTTTTCCCCGGCGCGCGGCGGTGCCTGGAGGCGCTCGATGCGGCCGATATCCTGTTGGCGGTAGCGACCGCCAAGAGCGGCAAAGGTCTGCGAGCAACCCTCGATTTGCACGATATGGGGGGCTTTTTTGTCAACCTACAGACGGGCGATCGCCATCCCGGCAAGCCCAACCCATCGATGGTGCTGACGGCGCTCGCCGAAGCGGGCGTCGATCCGGCCCATGCGGTTGTGGTCGGCGATACGCGTTTCGATATCGAAATGGCCGTGAACGCAGGTGTGACGCCGATCGGTGTCGGTTGGGGCTATCATGACCCGGGCGCCCTGGTTGCCGCAGGCGCCGTCGACATCGCGGCCAGTTTTCCGCACCTCACAGGCTTGATTCAGGACAGGTTCGTCACGCCATGAAGCGCTTTCGTCTCCTCGTTTACGGTCTTCTGACGGTCTTCATCGTCGGCGTCATCGGCGCAGGTCTGGTGTCGTTGTTTGTCGATTTGAACCGCTTCAAGCCGTTGATTGCAGAAGCCGCGTTGTCGGCAACCGGCAGGGAACTCGCGATCGACGGTCGGATCGAACTGTCGTTGTTCCCCCAGCTTCGGGCCACCGCGACCGGGATTCGTCTGTCCAATGTGCCCGGCGGCACCGAACCCGATGCGATAAGCGTCGCGGTGGCCACCGTTCAAGTCGCTTGGTTGCCGTTGTTGACAGGGACCGTCGATGTCCGGCGGTTCCATGCAAGCGGCGTCCGCATCCTTGTGGAAAGCCCTGCCGACGGTGGATCGTCTTTGACGTTCCAGTCGCAAAGTGGTGGTGGCGACGGTCAACCGTCGTCGATACCGTCGTTGATCGATATCCGCGACGTCACAACGGTCCTGCGTGACGGCGACACCGACACGACGGTCGATATCTCGCGCCTGACGCTGCGGCCGCAAGGCGTGTCGGGGCCGACGGAAATCACCCTAGCGGCGGTAATGAACGGCGAACGCGTCGCCGTCGCCGGTCGCCTGGGTAGTCTTCTGGCGCTCGGCGGGCCCGACCCCTTTAGCGTCGATCTCACGGCGGATGTCGCGCGAAGTTCTTTGAGTCTCCGTGGCGTCGTTACCGATCTCGGTGCGGCACCGACATTTGACCTCATGTTGACGGCCCGCGGACCGTCGCTCGCAACGTTGTCACGGCTTTCGGGGATCGAACTGCCGGACTCCGCGCCGTACGAACTATCGAGCCACCTGACCGGCTCGCTGGACGCTGCCCGCGCGGCCGATATCGCCTTCCAGGCAGGCACGACCCGGTTCCAAGGTGAGGTATCGCTCGATCTCGTCGGCGATCGGCCCCGCCTGACCGCCCGGATCGTTTCCCCGAACCTGGATCTGTCGACGGCGCCTACGTCGCGAGAACAGGCGGCCAAGCAGGGGAATGGAGCTGGATTTACCCTCACCGAAGAAGCACTGCCGTTCGGTTTCACCCGACGTTTCGATGCCGACGTCGCGATTCAGGCCCAGGCTGTCCGCGTCCTTGGGCTCACGCTGACGGACGCGTCGATCGGTCTAAGTGCCGTAGGCGGTCTGATGGAGATCGAGGAATTCACAGCCACGCTGCCTGAAGGGGCGATGCGTGCATCCGGACGGCTCGATGCCAGAACCGCCGAGGCGGTCCTGGCGATGACCGCCGAGGTCGGCGGGCTCGATGTCGCAAGGGTGCTCGATGGCTTCAACATTCCCGGCCGGTCGACGCAGCGGGCCGCCGCACAGCTAGAACTGGCGTCGCGCGGCGTCAGTCCGCGGAGCCTCGTCGACAATCTGACAGCCAACCTCCGGCTCAGCGACCTCGAGGTTACGTTCGAAGGGGCCGGGCGTTTCATCCTTACCGACGCCAGCGCGCGATTCGACGGCCAAGGTCAGCCGATCGACCTCAAGGCGCGCGGGATATTTCGCGGCGAGACCATCGACCTCACGGGTCGCCTCGACCCGCTTGCGGACTACCGACCCGGCGCACCCTATACGTTTCGGGTTGCAGCCAAGGGGGCGGGCGCCGACGCCGAAATCCAGGCCGACATGCGTGCAGCCATGGTTGATGGCCTAGCGCTTCGGGTGGCGATCCGCGGCCAAAGCCTCGCCGATCTTTCGGGGTTGGCGTCGCGGTTGATGCCGGCGGTCGGTCCCTACAGCGTGACCGGCACGCTGGTCTTCGCCGAGGATGCCGTGACACTGCGCGGCGCCGAACTACGGATCGCGGAAAGCGACCTTCGGGGCGATTTCGCGTTCTCCTACGGCGGGGAACGGCCCAAGCTTACCGCCGAATTAACCTCCGAGATATTCGACCTTGCTCTCCAGGATGTCCGCGACGATGCTGGACCCAGCCGCGCGCAAGTTGCGGAAGACGCGGGTGCCGGCGGCCAGGCGGCGGCCGGCGCCGATGAGCAAGGTATCCTGAACGATACCCCCATCGACATTGGCGGCCTTCTCGCAATCGACGCCGAAGTCGGCCTTGCCGCGGTCATCGTTCGGTCGGGCGAGCACATCCTGCGCGACGTCAGAACGACCATTCGGTCGGACCGCAATGCGCTCCGGCTCGATCGTTTCGTAGCCCGGCTCGACGGCGAAACGCTTCAAGCGTCCGGCGATATCCGGCAGGACGCTGACGGTCTTCGGGTTTCGCTCGAGGCCGCGGTCACCGGAATCGACGCCGCAATGTTCGTTGAGGCAATGGGGCTGGGGGACCGCATTGAAGTCGGCGACCTCAACGTATCTTCGACGCTGTCAACCGCCGGTCGGACGACGCGTAGCCTTTTCGACAACGCGTCGGGCGAAATTGTCGCGCAGAAACTTCGGCTGGCGTTCAAAACCGACGACATTGTCGCCCACGAACAGATTGCACTCGATGCGTTACGAATCGCGACGAAAGGGGCGGGCTCGCCTGTAACCGTCGATGCGCGGGGAACCTTGGGGCGCGAGGCGCTAGAGATTTCGGCATCGTTGGCGCCGCTTGCCGAACTTCGGAAACTCGAGCCGGTTCAATTGGAGGCGTCGTTGTCGACACCGTCCACCCATGTCCGCGTAAAGGGCGTGGCGCCGGATCGGCGGCGACCGCAGGATCTCGATTTCACGGTTTCCGCGGAAGGATTGCTCGTCCGTGAGATCGCCTATGCGGCCGGGTTGACGCTCGATCCCGCCGGGCCGTGGCGCGTCAGCGGCGCGTTGTCGACCACCAAAAACACGCTCGACCTGAAAAAACTCGCGATTGAGGTCGGACAGTCCGACCTTACCGGTGCGTTCCGGATGGAAGAATCCGAAGGTTTACGGCGGTTCTCGGTACGCCTTGAATCCGACCATTTTGAACTGACGGACTTCGTTCGGGTGGACGAAAGCGATGCGGAACAAGCGCCGCCTACCGAGCCGGCGAGTGGGCCGCTTTTTTCGTCCGAGCCATTCGACCTTGCATCGCTACGCGCCCTCAATTTCGATGTTAGCGTTCGCCTGAAGGAATTCTCCGGTCGCCGCGTTTCGGGCCAGAACTTCGTTCTGAATGCCACCGCCGTCGATGGTCTCCTCAACCTCGAGCGCGGTTCGGCGTTGGTTAACGGCGAACCGGTCGAGATGCGGGCGATCGCGGATGTGCGCGGTGAAAAGGCGGCGGTTGATGTTTCGTTGAGTAGCGGAATGGTGGACGCGGGCGATATCGCCCATGAACTGAGCGGGACGGCAAGCCTTGGCGACGTTGTCAAACTGCCGGTCGAGGTCGGTGTCGATGTCGCCGGCACGGGTGGATCGGCTCACGAGTTGGCATCTACGCTTACTGGCACCGTCAACTTGACCGGTGGCCGCGGTCAGATTCAGCAACGATCGTTCCGATTCCTCAACCAGGGACTACTCAGGCAGCTTGCCCCGTGGGCGGGCGAACAAAGCGACCGCACCCAGATCAATTGCGTGGTTGCCCGGTTTGACGTGAAGGATGGCGTAGCGACGTCACGCGCGTTCTTGGTCGATGCCGAGTTCCTCAGCGTAGCCGGGCGCGGCGCGGTCGATCTTGGGCGCGAAACGTTGGATTTAACGCTGACCCCAAGGCCCAAAGAGGTTCGACTTCTCGATGTCGCGGTGCCGGTTTCGGTGACTGGCCCGATCCGCACGCCGACGGTTCTCCCGACGGCCGGTGGAACGGCCAAAAAAGTCGCAACAACGCTGGGAATATTCGTCAATCCCCTCGTTTTGCTTGTACCCGTGATCGAAGGCGTGGCGGCGGAAAAGAACCCGTGTGTAGCGGCGATCGAGCGCGCCAATTCGGGCGAACCGGATAAGGATCAAAACGGTGTGGTCGGCGGAGTTATCCGCGGCATTGGCGAGGGTGTCGGTGACGTCGGTCGGGGTCTCGGACGGATCTTCGGCGGTCGCGGCGAGTGAAGCGGTTCTACACAAAGGTCCGGGTTAGCCGCGGGGACGACGGATTCTCAATTCTTTTGGACGATCGCCCGATGCGGACTCCGGCCAAACGTTCGTTCGGTTTGCCAACGATGTCTCTGAGTGAAGCCGTTGCCGACGAATGGGACGCCCAGTCCACCGAAATCGATCCTGCGACCATGCCGTTGACCCGGCATGCCTACACCGCGATCGACGGCGTTCGCGCGCATGCCGACGGGGTTGCCGACGAGGTCGCGCGCTTCGGAGAGACCGACCTTCTGTGCTACCGCGCGGCCGCGCCCGACACATTGGTTCGGCAGCAGGCCGAGAACTGGCAGCCCCTTCTCGATTGGCTGCACGAAACCCACGGCGTTCTGCTGGTGTCGACAACGGGTGTGGTGCCAACGGCCCAGGACCCTGGCGGTATTGCCGTTCTGCGGCGCTTGGTTGGCGGCTATGATGCGTTTGAACTCGCGGCTCTCCACACCTTGGTCAGCATTAGCGGGTCCCTGGTGATCGGGCTTGCGGTCAGTGCCGGGAGGCTCAACGCCAGCCAGGCTTGGCAGCTAAGCCGACTCGACCACGACTTCCAGTCCGACCGGTGGGGCGTCGATCACGAAGCGGCGGCGCTCGCAACTCAGACCGAAGGCGATTTCGCCGCAGCCGTGCGTTTTCTAGCACTGGTACGCGCTGCATAATCCGGCGCCGCCACGCGCCTTACGGGGTGTCCGACGGGTCCGGGACCGGTATGATGCCGAGGTTTGGTAGCGGTTTGGGGGTTCAATGCACGACATCATCCGTCAGCTTGAGGAAAAACGCGAGGCCGCGCGCCTCGGTGGTGGCGAACGCCGGATAAATGCCCAGCACGCCAAGGGAAAGCTCACTGCGCGCGAACGGCTCGATGTCTTGTTGGACGAGAATTCCTTCGAGGAATTCGACATGTTCGTCGAACACCGCGAGACCGAGTTCGGCATGGCCGGCCAAAAAGTGCCGGGCGACGGCGTGGTCACCGGCTTTGGGAAGATCAACGGTCGGCTCGTGTTCGTGTTTAGTCAGGATTTCACGGTCTTTGGCGGCTCATTGTCCGAAACTCATGCCGAAAAAATCTGCAAGATCATGGATCAGGCCATGAAAGTGGGGGCGCCGGTCATCGGATTGAACGATTCCGGTGGCGCGCGGATTCAAGAGGGTGTGGCTTCGCTCGGTGGCTATGCCGACGTTTTCCAAAAGACCATCCTGGCATCCGGCGTCGTGCCGCAGATTTCAGTGATCATGGGGCCCTGCGCGGGGGGCGCCGTCTATGCACCGGCGATGACGGATTTCATCCTCATGGTCAAAGATACGTCGTACATGTTCGTTACCGGCCCCGACGTCGTGAAGACAGTCACCCACGAGGTCGTGACCCAAGAACAGCTTGGCGGCGCGGTGACCCACACGACACGTTCCTCGGTCGCCGATCTGGCTTTCGAGAACGATATCGACACGCTGATCCAGACCCGCCGGATGTTCGATTTCCTGCCCTTGTCCAACCGAGAAGACGCGCCGGTGCGCGACACCCAGGATCCGATCGATCGCGTGGAGATGTCTCTCGATACGCTCATTCCGCCCGATCCGTCCAAGCCCTATGACATCAAGGAACTCATCCACAAGGTGGCGGACGAAGGCGATTTTTTCGAGATCCAACCCGACTTCGCGCGCAACATCGTGGTCGGATTCGGTCGCATCGGCGGCCAGACGATCGGATTTGTCGCCAACCAGCCGATGGTTCTAGCCGGTTGTCTCGACATAAATTCGTCGCGCAAGGGCGCCCGCTTTGTTCGGTTTTGCGACTGCTTCAACATCCCCATCGTAACTTTCGTCGACGTACCGGGGTTCCTTCCGGGAACAGACCAGGAATACGGCGGCATCATAAAGCACGGGGCGAAGCTGCTCTTTGCCTATGGCGAAGCGACGGTTCCAAAAGTCACGGTCATCACCCGCAAAGCCTACGGCGGTGCCTACGATGTGATGTCCTCCAAGCACCTCCGCGGCGACATCAACTACGCCTGGCCGACCGCCGAAATCGCGGTCATGGGGCCCAAGGGGGCGGTAGAAATCATCTTTCGTGAACAGGCCAAAGACGTCGAAAAAGTCGATGCGCTCACGGAAGAATATCGTACGCGTTTCGCCAATCCTTTTATTGCCTCCCACAGGGGGTTCCTGGACGACGTGATCATGCCGCACAACACGCGCCTGCGAATCGGGCGGGCCCTCGACATGCTTCGAACGAAGGAACTCGAGAATCCGTGGAAGAAACACGACAACATTCCGCTATGAGCGACCCGGCGGTCGACGTGATCTCCATCGACTATCATGTCGGCCACAGGCCGCCGATCGATGACGTATTGGCGCTGTACCGTGCGACGACGTTGGGCGCGCGCCGTCCCGTCGACGATGCCGGACGGATGCTGCGCATGCTTGAGACAGCGAACGTCGTGGTCACTGCATGGGAGGGCACACGTCTTGTTGGCCTATCTCGGGCAATGTCGGACTTCGGGTGGGTCTGCTACCTCGCCGATCTGCTGGTGCACGAAGCGTGGCAGGGTAGGGGAATCGGCAAGGAATTGATTCGCCGGACCCACGAGACCGCCGGTGGGGAAGACGACATCACGCTGATTTTGGTGTCGGCACCGCAGGCGATGACCTTCTACGAGGCCGCCGGATTTGACAAGATGAACGACGGGTGGCGGCGTGCGCGGCGCGCTCCGGGTGCCGGTTAGATAGCTCTACTCCATTGAAATAAAACGGTTTTTATGTTCAAAAAGATCCTTGTAGCCAACCGCGGTGAAATTGCCTGCCGTGTCATGCGCACCGCCCGACGACTCGGTATACCGACTGTGGCGGTGTATTCCGATGCCGATGCGGCGGCCCCGCATGTCCGCATGGCCGATGAAGCTGTGCGGATCGGCCCCGCACCAGCGGCCGAAAGCTACTTGGTGATCGACAACATTCTGCGTGCGATCAAACAGACCGGCGCTGACGCGTTACATCCGGGCTATGGGTTCCTGTCCGAGAATGCGGCGTTCGTCGACGCTCTGAACGCGGAAGGGGTCACGTTTATCGGGCCACCGACGGGCGCCATCGCCGCGATGGGCGACAAAATCGAATCTAAGAAACTTGCCGACAAGGCCGGTGTTTCGACAGTGCCAGGCTATCTCGGCGAGGTCCCCGATGCCGAGGCGGCTGTGAAGATCGCCCGCGATGTCGGCTATCCGGTGATGATCAAAGCGTCGGCCGGGGGCGGCGGCAAGGGTATGCGGATCGCGCGCGACGACGCTTCGGTGCGCGAGGGGTTCGAGCGCGCCGTCAGCGAAGCCAAGTCGTCTTTCGGCGATGATCGTGTGTTTATCGAACGCTATGTCGAAACGCCGCGCCATATCGAAATTCAGGTGCTGGCCGACGCCCACGGCAATGCGGTTTACCTCGGCGAGCGGGAATGCTCGATCCAGCGGCGTCACCAGAAAGTCATCGAAGAAGCGCCGAGTCCGTTTCTCGACGAGGCGACGCGCAAAGCTATGGGAGAGCAAGCCGTCGCGTTGGCGAAGGCGGTCGACTACACTTCGGCGGGCACCGTCGAGTTCATTGTCGATCCGCAGCGCAATTTCTTTTTCCTCGAGATGAATACGCGTCTTCAGGTTGAGCATCCCGTGACCGAACTGATCACCGGCCTCGATCTTGTCGAACAGATGATTCGCGTCGCCGCTGGCGAGAAGCTCGCTTTCGCGCAAGGCGACGTAAAGCTCACCGGGTGGGCTGTCGAATCGCGGCTCTACGCCGAAGATCCGGTGCGCGGGTTCCTACCGTCCATCGGACGGCTTTCGGGTTATCGTCCGCCGGTCGAGAGCGCGATCGTTCGGGTCGATACCGGCGTCGAGGAAGGCAGCGAGATTTCGCGCTTCTATGACCCGATGATCGCCAAACTCGTGACCTACGGTGACGATCGCGCCGAGGCGGTGACGAGGATGGGGGAGGCTCTCGACGCCTTTTACGTGCGCGGTATCGCCCACAACGTGCGCTTTCTGCGCGATGTGGTGGAACGCCCGGCGTTCCGTTCGGGCGATCTGTCGACCGCCTTTATCGACCAGGCTTGGCCCGATGGGTATGTGCCGCCGGAACCCTCCCCGTCCCACCTTCGGACCGCGGCGGCAATTGCCGGATTGGTCCATTTCCGCCGCACAGTGCGGGCGGGCAACGGCGCGGTTCACCGGTGGATCGCTGCGATCGGCGACACCCGGGTGACGCTGGACGTCGTTCCTGTCGATGGCGGCTGCGCCGTCGTCGCGGACGGCATGTCGCTCGATGTCGTAAGCGACTGGCTCCCCGGTGCCCCCCTGTTCGATGGAACCATCGCCGGCGCTCCGGTTCTCGCCCAGATCGATGCCCTTGCCGAGGGGGTCGCGGTGACGCTCGGGCCGGTGACCATGACGGTTGTCGTGCGCACACACCGTGTCGCCGAACTCATGGGTCTGATGCCGGTCAAGGAGCCGCCCGACATGAGCCGATTCCTGCTGTCACCCATGCCCGGCATGGTGGTGGCGATCAACGTCGAGTCGGGCCAGGAGGTCGAAACCGGGCACACACTGGCGATCATCGATGCGATGAAGATGGAAAACGTCCTGACGGCCGAACGCAGCGGGACGATCAAGCAACTGCATGCGACGGCGGGCGACAGCCTCGCGGTCGATCAGATCATCCTCGAGTTCGAGTGACCGACGACGATGGTGGCCTGTTGACGGTTCGCTTGCGGATCAGTGGCACGGTCCAGGGTGTGTGGTACCGCGGTTGGGCTGTGGAAACCGCGCGGGTCCTGGGCGTCGGCGGATGGGTCCGCAACCGTGCGGACGGCACAGTTGAAGCGTTGGTCCATGGCTCGGAGACCGCCGTTGAAAAAATGATCGCGGCTTGCCGGTCCGGTCCGCCGGCGGCGCGGGTGAGCGACGTCACCTGTCACCCCGCGACGGCGGGGAGCGAAGAATTGGCGGGCGGGTTCCGTCAGCGGCCGACCGAATAGATCGCCCAAGCCGAACCGGCGCAATAGGTCTTTCTATTTCGAAGGTTTATA
>CAYGKG010000016.1:0-14179 GCA_964350495.1 uncultured Alphaproteobacteria bacterium | reverse complement strand
ATAGATCGCCCAAGCCGAACCGGCGCAATAGGTCTTTCTATTTCGAAGGTTTATAGGGCGGCGATCGGCGCCGGACCGTCAAGCGCTTCGTGTCCAGGGCCCGCCGCCGTCATTCGCTGGCTGCCGCGAATCGGGCGAATGTTGTTGTCGGTTCTGCGCTGAACCCGTCAAAAACCATCCCGAAACAATGGTGAAGAGCGGCGTCGACCTCGGCCATCGACGCTGTAATCCCAAGATCGACCAACGAAGTCACGCCGGCATCGTCAATCCCACACGGAACGATCCCACTATAGTGCGACAGGTCGGGATCGACGTTCAGCGAGATGCCGTGGAAGGTGATCCAATGGCGAATGCGAACGCCCACCGCGGCGATCTTGGCGATGCCGCGACCTTGGCCCCGGTCGACCCAGACGCCAATACGTCCGGCCTCCCGCCGTCCGGTCACACCGAAACCGGCGAGGGTGGCAATCAGCCAATCCTCCAAGTCGCGTACGAAACATCGGACGTCCCGGTTTCGCTGCCGCAGGTCGAGCATGACATAGGCAACTCGCTGCCCGGGTCCATGGTAGGTGTACTGACCACCGCGACCGGTCGGGTAGACCGGAAAACGGTCCGGTACCAGTAGGTCGGCAGCTGCGGCGCTGGTTCCGGCGGTATAGAGCGGGGGGTGCTCGACCAGCCAGACGAGGTCGCCGGCTTGACCCGCCCGGATGTCGGCGACCCGACGCTCCATCTTGGCCACGGCGTCCCCATAGGGGACGGGGGACTCGCTGATTTGCCACTCGACGCTGCCCATAGACGGGACTTTATCACGCCTCTTCCTTAACCATTCATTCAGGAATACCCTTTACTCATCAATCCTTTAGCAACTGGGTCACCGGTCGGAGCACCCCATGGCGAGAGCCGTTAACACTGTCAGCGTGGAATTATCGGTGGTTCTTGGCCGTTCGAACATGCCGATCAACCAGTTGCTCAAGATGGGTCGTGGCGCCGTCATCGAACTCGACACGACGGTCAACGACCATGCCCTGATCTTGGCCAATGACCGTGTCATCGCCAGGGGCGAGGTCATGATCGTCGATGACCACGTCGCCGTGACGATTACCGACACCGTCGGGCTCAACGAGATTCTTTAATCGAGGCAAACCCTCGATATTTCAAGAGGTTCTGCGCGGTGCTGCTTGAAGCCGCGAACCAGATTTGCTATTCGGCTGCGACCAAGCGGTCGTGGCGGAATTGGTAGACGCGCAGCGTTGAGGTCGCTGTGGGAGTTAATCCCGTGGAAGTTCGAGTCTTCTCGACCGCACCATCACGAAAGCCCGCGGATCGCAACCGCGGGCTTTCTTGTTTTTTGGACGCGGCAATGCCCGTGGGCTAGGGTCAGCTTTGGGGCGACCGCCCGGTTGGATTAACGCAAGGGTGCGACGAGATGGCTGACGATCTTGACCAAATGGCGCTGGAATACCATCGCTGGCCGACCCCGGGAAAAATCAGCGTTACGCCCACGAAGAACCTGTTGAACCAGCGCGATCTGTCGCTGGCCTACTCCCCTGGCGTTGCTGCCGCGTGCAACGAAATCGCCGCCGACCCCGCCAAGGCCGCCGACTATACGATCAGGGCCAACCTGGTCGCGGTCATTACCAACGGAACGGCGGTCCTGGGCTTGGGCAATATCGGACCGCTAGCCTCCAAACCCGTCATGGAAGGCAAGGGCGTCCTCTTTAAGAAGTTCGCCGATATCGACGTGTTCGATATCGAAGTGGCGCAAAACGACCCCGAGAAGTTCATCGAGATCGTCGCCGCCCTCGAACCCACCTTCGGCGGCATCAACCTCGAGGACATCAAGGCGCCGGAATGTTTCATCATCGAAAAAGCGCTGCGCGAGCGCATGAACATCCCCGTCTTCCACGACGATCAGCACGGCACCGCGATTTGCGTCGCCGCCGCGCTGTATAACGGGTTGCGCGTCGTCGGCAAGGAGATCGGCAACACCAAGGTCGTGTGCTCGGGCGCCGGCGCGGCTGCGCTGGCCTGTCTCGATCTGATGGTTAGCATGGGTATGCAACCCGACAATATCCTGGTGGTCGATCGCAAGGGTGTCGTGTACGAGGGCCGCGACGAGGACATGGACCCCTATAAGGCGCGCTTTGCCGCCAAGACCAATGCCCGCACGCTGACGGACGCCATCGAGAACGCGGATATTTTTCTGGGGCTTTCCGGTCCCGGGGTGCTCACCCCCGAAATGGTCGCGACGATGGGCAAGAGCCCGCTCATTTTGGCGCTGGCCAATCCGACGCCCGAGATCAAACCGGAAGACGCCAAGGCCGTGCGCCCGGACGCCATTATCGCAACGGGCCGGTCCGATTATCCCAACCAGGTCAACAACGTCCTGTGCTTCCCCTTTATCTTCCGCGGCGCGCTTGATGTCGGTGCGACCGAAATCAACGAGGCGATGAAGCTCGCCGCCGTCAAGGCGATCGCGGATCTCGCCAAAGCCGAAGCAACCGACGTCGTCGCGAAGGCCTACGCCGGGCAGTCGTTGGAGTTCGGCCCGGACTACCTCATCCCCAAGCCGTTCGACCCGCGGCTGATCGTCGAGGTTGCTCCGGCGGTCGCCAAGGCGGCAATGGACTCAGGCGTCGCTACTCGACCGATCGAGGACTTCAAGGCCTACCGCGATAAGTTGGCCCGCACGGTCTATCGTACGAGTTTTGTCATGAAACCGGTCTTCGACCGGGCGCGCGAGGAACCGCTGCGCCTCGCCTATGCCGAAGGCGAGGAAGAGAGCGTCCTGCGCGCGGTCCAGATTGTCATCGACGATGGACTGGCCAAACCGATTCTGATTGGACGCCGCTTCGTGATCGAAATGCGCCACAAGAAAATGGGCCTTCGCTTCGATCTCGACAAGGACGTCGATGTGATCGATCCGCAGGGCGATCCGCGGTTCCGCGACTACTGGACCGAGTATCACGCCATTATGCGGCGCAAGGGCGTGAGTCCCGATACCGCCCAAGCTACCGTACGCACGCGCAACCCGGTGATCGGCGCCCTTGCGGTGCGCCGAGGCGATGCCGATGCGATGATCTGCGGCGTCGTCGGTCGCTACGGCCGACATGTGCAATATGTCAGCGACATCCTAGGCATGCGCAAAGGCGTCACCAATCTTACCGCGATTCAGGTTCTGGTTGCGCCGAGCGGCACTGTGTTTTTTGCCGACACCAACGTCAACTACGACCCGACCGCCCAACAGGTCGCCGAGACCGCGATCCTCGCCGCCGAGTCCGTGCAACGCTTCGGTTTGGTACCTAAGGTCGCGCTGTTGTCGCATTCCAACTTCGGCACGCATACCAACGCGTCGGCGCAGAAGATGCGCGATGCCCTCGCCATCATTCACGAACGCGCCCCCGATTTGGAGGTCGAAGGGGAAATGCAGGGCGATGCCGCGCTCTCCGAAGCGATCCGCGACCGGGTCTTTCCCGACTCAAACCTCAAAGGCGCCGCGAATCTGCTTATTTTCCCCAATGTCGACGCCGCCAACATTGCCTTCACGATCGCGCGGACCATGACGGATGGACTATCTGTGGGGCCGATCCTCGCCGGCGTCGCCGGATCGGCGCACATCGTCAACCCCTCGATCACGGTGCGCGGTTTGGTCAATATGAGTGCGCTCGCTGTGGTCGAAGCGCAGGTCGCGGCGGCCGGCAAGCGCGTGGTGGGCTAGTCAAACCATGAGTGACGCGCCCCGCGAGCCGGAGAAAACCGAGGCCGCCAGGGCGACATTGGAAGTGCCGCCCCACGACAGTTCGGTCGGCCTATCGATGGACACCGTCAATGCCGTCGAGGATGCGCTCGAAGCGGGCGAAATCGACGCTGCCGCCGCGATCGTCCATGACCTTCACGCCGCCGACGTCGCCGATCTGATCGAGACCATCGATCCCGAATATCGATCCGCTCTAATCGATTCGATCCAAGAATCGTTCGATCCCGAGGTTCTTACCGAGCTCAACGATTCGACGTTGGAGCATGTCGTCGACCGTCTGGGCAGCGAGACGACCGCGGCAGCCATTGCGGAACTGGAAACCGACGACGCGCTCGACGTCCTTGACGACCTGGACGAGCACCTCCAGCGCGAGGTTCTCGATCGGTTGGATGCGATCGACCGTTCCGAAATCGAGCAAGCGCTCGCTTTCCCGGAGAATTCCGCCGGGCGCCTGATGCAGCGCGACCTGATTTCGGTGCCGTCCTACTGGAACGTCGGCCAGGTCATCGACTATCTGCGCGAGGCTGAAGACCTACCGGACGACTTCTATGAATTGATTCTGATCGATGCCGATCATCATCCGATCGGCACCTTGCCGCTCAATATATTGTTGCGGACGCGACGCCCGGTTCCGATTGGTGACATCATGGAGCCCGATCCGCGGGTCATCCCCGTCGATATGGATCAGGAAGAAGTCGCCTACATCTTCCAGCAGTACGATTTGGCTTCGGCGCCGGTTACCGACCAAACGGGACGGCTGGTTGGCGTCATCATGCACGACGATATCGTCGACGTGATCCAGGAGGAGGCCGAAGAAGACATCCGCCGCCTGACTCGGGCCGGCGGCGCGGGCATTCACGACAACGTCTTTCGCATCGTTCGGGGCCGCTTCGTTTGGTTGCTCGTCAACCTTGGCACAGCCGTCGTCGCATCGCTGGTTATCTCGGTGTTCGGTGGCACCATCGAGCAGATCGTTGCCCTTGCCATTCTCATGCCGATCGTCGCCTCGATGGGGGGCAATGCCGGGACGCAGGCGCTGACAGTCACCGTTCGAGCCCTGGCGACTCGCGACATCACGGCGTCGAACGTTCTCAGGTTGGTCAACAAAGAACTGATCGTCAGTTTCATCAATGGGATAGCGTTTGCCGCGCTCTGTGGGGTCGGCGCGTATATCTGGTTTGGCGATACCGGCCTGGGTCTGATTATTGTGGCCGCGATGATCATCAACATGATGGCGGCCGGGTTCTCCGGTATCTTGATTCCGCTCGGCCTCAATAGAATTGGGGTCGACCCGGCTCTGGCGGCGACGGTCTTCGTCACGACCGTCACCGATGTTGTGGGCTTCTTCGCCTTCCTCGGGCTGGCGGCATGGTTATTGGTCTAAAGGAAACGCGATGGCGACAGACGATTTGGCGACTGCGGCGGGTTTCAATGCGTCGGCCCAGCAACACTTCCCCGGACACCTCGATATCACCATCACCCATTTGGAACCTGGCTTGGCGCGGGCCGAAATGCGCCTGGGCCCGCAACACCTGACCCCGACCAACTACCTGCATGGGGCGGCTGTGGTCGGCATCGCCGATACGGTCTGCGGCGCCGGTTGCCAGGGTTCGCGCCCCGACGGCGCGGTGGGTTTCACCACGATCGAACTCAAATGCAACTTCCTCGGCACCGCCAGCAGCGGCGTAGTCACCAGCGAGGCCCGCATGATTCATGGCGGCCGCAATACGCAAGTGTGGGATGCCGACGTGACCCGCGAGGACGGCAAGCGAATCGCCAGTTTCCGCTGCACCCAGATGGTGCTGTGGCCTAAGGCCTAGGCCGCGGTATTCTGCCGCGATGATCCCCAACCAACTACCGGCCTTCGATTTCGACCTCGGCGATACCGCCGACATGCTGCGCGACACCGTGATGTCGTTCACGGCCGATCATGTCGCCCCGATTGCCCAGGAAATGGACGCCACCAATACCTGGCCCGCGGGTCTATGGCGCAAAATGGGCGACGCGGGGCTGCTCGGCGTGACGGTCGAAGAGGAATACGGCGGTGCCGGGATGGGCTATCTCGAACATGTCGTCGCGATGGAGGAACTCAGCCGCGGTTCTGCCGCGGTCGGCCTGTCCTACGGCGCCCACTCGAACCTGTGCGTCAATCAACTGCGCCTCAACGGCACTGCCGATCAAAAGCAACGCTACTTGCCTAAACTGGTCTCCGGCGACCACATCGGCGCTTTGGCAATGAGCGAGGCGGGCGCCGGTTCCGACGTGGTCTCGATGAAGCTGCGGGCGGAAAAAAAGGGCGACCGCTACGTCCTTAACGGCACCAAGTTCTGGATCACCAATGGACCGGTCGCGGACACCCTCGTCGTCTACGCGAAGACCGACCCAGGGGCAGGCTCGCGCGGTATCACCGCCTTCATTATCGAGCGCGGCTTCAAGGGGTTTAGCACGGCGCAAAAACTCGACAAGCTTGGGATGCGCGGCTCAGACACGGGTGAGCTCGTTTTCGAGGACTGCGAGGTGCCGGCAGAAAACGTCCTCGGCGCGGTGGGCAAGGGCGTCGGCGTCCTGATGAGCGGCCTCGACTACGAGCGCGCGGTCCTTGCTGGGGGGCCGCTGGGGATCATGCAGGCCTGTCTCGACACCGTCGTCCCCTACGTGCACGAACGACAGCAGTTCGGCCAGCCAATCGGCGAATTCCAGCTCATCCAGGGCAAACTCGCCGACATGTACACCACGGCCAACGCCTGCCGCGCTTACGTCTATGCCGCCGCGCGGGCCTGCGACCGCGGCCGCGTCACCCGCAAGGATTCGGCGGGCGCGATCCTCTATGCCGCTGAGAAAGCTACCCAGGTCGCGCTCGACGCGATCCAATGCCTGGGCGGTAACGGCTATATCAACGACTACCCAACCGGCCGCTACCTCCGCGACGCCAAGCTCTATGAGATCGGCGCCGGCACCTCGGAGATCCGCCGCATGTTGATCGGCCGCGAGATTTTTGAAGAGACGGCGTAAGTAACCGCGACGCAAACTCGTCCGCCGCAGGCGGATATTTGGAGAATAGTGCATGTCCCACGTGATCAAAGACCCCAAGACCCTCAAGTCCCGCATCGGTTCGGGCTATCCGGCGCCGCACGACGCGATGTGCGCAGGGCGCGAAAAGCGCGCCTTGGGCGATGCTGCCGGGCTCAAGAACTTCGGCGTTAATTACACCGTCCTGCCGCCCGGGCAGGCCTCGGCGCAGCGCCACTGGCACCGGGTTCAGGACGAGTTCGTTTGGGTGATCGAAGGCGAGATTACCCTCGTGACAGACGCCGGCGAGGAGATCCTGACGCCGGGGATGTCCGTGGGGTTCCCAGCCGGGAAGACCGACGGCCACAACCTGGTCAACAAAACCGACAAACCGGTCGTTTATCTTGAGATCGGCGACCGGTTGCCGGGCGACTCGGGTGAATACTCCGATATCGATATGATTTTCGAACGCGATGCCGAGGACAAACCGCGTTGGCTGCACAAGGACCACACGCCGTTCAAATAGGCTGGAATCGGTCTGGGCTAGCGGGATTCCCCACCGGGTCGACCGCCTAGCGGCTCTCCCGGCGGATCGCGACATAGTTGCCGGCGAAGATCATCGCCGCACCGATCAGCACCGCGACTTCGACGGCTTCGCCATAGGCGATGTAAGCCACCACGGCGATTAGGGGCAGGCGGAGAAAATCGACTGGATTGACCAGCGACACGTCGGCCAGTTGCAAGGCCTTGGCGAGCGAGAAATGCGCCGCCAGGCCCATCAGACCGATGACGACGAGCCAGGGAAGTTCGCCAGCGGTCGGCGCGGTCCACCCCAACGTCGCGACCCCTGCCAGGGCCATTGCGCCTTGCAACCCGGACATCCAGACCAAGACCGTGAGCACGCTATCGGTGCGCGTTAGCCGTTTTGTGCTGGCATTTGCGACGGCAAATCCCAAGGCGGCCCCCACCATGATCCAGGTGCCCAATCCGACTTCGGTAAAGCCCGGCCGCAGAATTACCAAGATCCCGGCGATCCCGAGCACCAGGGCGATCATCCGACCTCTGTTCATCTTTTCGCCCAGGAACAGCACCGCTAGCAGCGCCACCCACACCGGGGTCGTGAACTCGATCGCAAACACCTCGGCCAGGGGCAACATCGTGACGGCAAGGTACCAGCCGATGGTGGCTGCGAAATGCGACAGATTCCGGAATATCTGCAACTTTAAGTTGTTTGACCTGATTGGTCGGAACCCCGCACGGACCACGAACGGTAGCAATATGAGCAAGCTCATTCCGTGGCGCACAACCTGCAGTTCCATCGGGTTGTGGCGGTCGCCCAACTCGCGCGCTGCGATCGCTAACAGCGACAACGACACGACCATGCCGAACATCCATAGGGCGCCGCGCAGGTTGGGGGTCATGGGCTTACGTCGTATCGCATTTTGTCATGCTACGCGGGTTTTCCGGGGGGCGACATGGGGATAGGGGGAACCCGCGGACGTTGCGTATTTCTACCGAGTGAACTCCGCGCGACTATTTGTTAGAACCTTCAGGCGATTTTCCGCTGTGCGGCAGCGGACTCTTAATTCGATGGCTCGCTGGCGAACAGAGCGGATCGACAGGTAAGTAGCTGGCGTTCTCCCAAGGGGCGCCAAGGGGTAACAGAGGACGACCAAGATGAAATGGACCATCGGACGCAAACTCAACGCCCTCACGGCGATGAGTGCCTTGACCATCGTGATCATGACCGTGCTTTTCGTGGCCGTGGGCCTTTTGGTCGAGGACCGGTTGCTCGAAAGCGACGAACGCAACCTGGATATGGCGATTGCCGAGCGGCTGCTGCTGAATGTCTCCGAAATAAATTTGGTCGCCATGGACGCTATTGTCGACCGGGCCGAAGGGCGAATTGCCGACGACCGGATTGACACAGTGCAGCAGGCGGCGGCGGATTTCGAGTCAGGCCTCGACGATCTCCTGAAGCACGCCGTCGACGACGAAGAACGGGCGCTGTTGGCATCCATTCGCGCAAACGCGGCAGAACTCTCGTCGCTGGTTCTCAACGACCTCAATGCGGCCGTGAACGACGTCGGTAGCATCGAATCCGGGTTTGCCGACCTCGACGATCGGATCGACGGTCTAGGCGGGGAAATCGGCGAGAAAATAGACCAACTGAGCGAACGGCTCGAGAGCCGGGTTGGCCTGAGCGGGACATCCCTGGCGGAACTACGCACCCGGTTCTCGCGCGTTGGGCAAGCGGGGTTGGAGATCAACTTGATTGCGATGGATGCCATCATCGACCGCATTGAGGGCCAAATCTCGCCAGAGCGCATTGCTGGGATTACCGAGCAACTTGGCGTTGCAAAAGACGAGCTAAATGCCATCGCACGGGCCGATGGCTCGCTGCAAGTGCAGCAAGAAGTCGAAGTGCTCAACGAGATGTTCGACCGCTTTGTTGCCCTGGTAACCAGCGATCTGGCCGGTGTAATCGAGCGGTTCGGTCGAGGCGAGCAGGAGTTTGCCCGTCTGGACGATGCCATCGACGGTGCGGGCAGCGCCGCGCAGGAAGATCTATCCAAGAAGATCGAAGCGCTGCGCGAGAAGAGCGACAAAGCCTCGGAATCGACTCGGGGCCTCCTGACGCTATTGATTTGGGCGTCGGCCATCGGCGGCGGTGCGATGGTAGTCGTCGTGGCTGTCTTAACATCGGCAGTTGGCCGCAGTATTTCGCGGGCCTTGAACCGGTTTGCGGACGTCATGCGTGACCTCGCGGGCGGCAAACTGGACGTCGAGGTCCCTGGTCGGGATCGGAGCGACGAGATCGCCGACATGGCTGAGGCGCTCGAAATCTTCAAAGAGAACGCGGTCCAGATACACAACCGCCAGGTGGCCGAACAGAAGGCCGGCGAAGAAATCGATGCGGTCGTCGGTGCAGCGGTCGTCGGTGACTTCTCCGCGCGAGTCGAGGTAGCGGGCAAGGAAGGCTTCATGCTCAGCCTGTCCCAGTCGATGAACGAATTAGTTGAGACCGTCGATCGCGGCTTGAACGAAGTGATGGCCGTGGCCTCCGCGCTCTCCGAAGGCGACCTGAACAGCCGGGTAACGGGCAACTATCAGGGCTCCTTCTTGAAACTCAAAGAAGACCTCAACGGCATGGCGGTGCGTCTCGCCGACCTGGTTGGCGACATTCGGGGCGCAACGGACAACGTCAACGAAGCGTCGGGTGAGCTAGGTCGCGGTGCCGACGATCTGGCCCAGCGCACCGAGCAACAGGCCGCCAATCTCGAAGAAACCGCCGCGGCTATGGAAGAAATGACGGGGACCGTCCGGCGCAATGCGGAAAATGCCAAGGACGCGAATAAACTGGTCAGTGAAGCCCGCAAAGAAGCGGATCACGGCGGTGAAATCGTCACCAATGCGGTCGCGGCAATGTCCAAGATCGAGGAATCCTCGCGCTCGATTTCGGAGATCGTCAATGTCATCGACGATATTTCCTTCCAGACGAACCTGCTTGCGCTCAATGCTTCCGTGGAAGCGGCGCGGGCGGGCGAAGCCGGTAAAGGCTTTGCTGTGGTGGCGTCCGAAGTGCGTTCTCTGGCACAACGATCCGGCGATGCCGCCAGCGAGATCAAACAACTGATTACGACCAGCTCCGCGCATGTCGACAACGGCGTCAAACTCGTCAACAGCGCCGGCGAGGCCCTTGGCCAGATTATCGCCGGCGTTCAAAAGGTCGCGTCGATCATCGACGAGGTTGCCCGGGCCAGCGAAGAGCAAGCCGGCGGACTCAGTGAGGTCAATTCGGCCATCGCCCAGATGGACAGCATGACCCAACAAAACGCGGCGCTTGTCGAACAGACCACGGCCGCTGTCCAAGCGTTGGGCGGCCAGGCCTCCGAACTGGTCAGCCTGATGCGGTTCTTCCGGGTCTCCACGGCGACCCAGTTGACCGGGCGGGCCGACCCCAAGGCGCTGCCCGACCATAGTTAGCGGTAATCGCACGAAAGGCCCGGCAAACCCTTGGGCTGTGCCGGGCCGCCTGCCATGATGGGGCGGACCACAGGAGTGCCCCATGACCGTCCAAGCCAGCGCGCGCTATCCCCATCTACTTTCGACGATCCAGGTCGGCCCGATGACGCTCAAACATCGCGCCACCATGAGCGCTCACGGGATGTCGCTCAACGACCAGTCCGGCGGCGTCACCGATCGGCTCCATAATTATGTCCTGACCCGCGCGCGGGGCGGTGCGGCGATGCTGGGCACCGAGTCCGCGCCGGTGCATACCTCGACCGGTAATCGCTTCCTCAACGTTCGCCTCTACTCGGACGAGGTGGTGCCAAGTCTGCGTAAACTGGCCGACGCGGTGCATGACGCGGACGCCAAACTGTCGATTACGTTGTGGCACGGCGGGCACAACGTTACCCATATCGAGGGGCAGGCTGCCGTGTCGTCGTCGCCGATCCCCAACATGTCGCGCGAAACCCCGCGCGCCATTACCCCGGTCGAAATCCGCGAGCTGATTGGCGGGTATGCCGAGGCGGCGCGGCGCTGTCGCGAGGCCGGGCTCGACGCGGTCGAAGTGCAGACGGCGACAAGCTACCTCCTGGGCTCGTTCCTATCGCCGGCGATGAACCATCGCACGGACGCCTATGGCGGTTCGTTCGAAAACCGCATCCGCATCGTGCTGGAGATATGCGAGGCCGTGCGCGAAGCCGCCGGTCCCGATATGGCGGTCGGCGTCCGGACCTCGACCTCGCACCACATCCCCCATGCGCCGGTGGACTACAAGCTCGAAGAGTCGGTTGCGGCAATGAAGGCCCTGACGGACGCCGGGCTCGTGGATTGGGTCAGTATCATTTCCGGGTCGCGCTGGGCCGGGCACGAAACGATTCCGCCGATGAACATGCACCGCAACCAATTGGCCGAAGAGGCCAAGCATTTCAAGGCGGCGATCAAGGTGCCGGTGATCGTTGCCGGGCGCATTCGGTCGCCGGCCGATGCCGAACGCATGATTGCCGAGGGCAGCGCCGATATCGTCGCGATGGCGCGGACCTGGATTGCCGATCCCGAATGGGCCAACAAGATCATCGAGGGCCGCGAGGAAATGATTCGTCCTTGTATGTCCTGCAATCAGGCCTGCGCGGGGTTCGTTTTCAAGCACATTCCGGGCTCCTGCGTCCTCAATCCCACGGCGGGTCGCGAAGGCGAGATGCCGCTGAACCCGGCGCCGACGGCGCGGCCTAAGTCGGTCGCGGTGATCGGCGGCGGTCCGGCCGGAATGGAAGCGGCCCGGGTCGCGGCCGCGCGCGGGCACCGCGTTACGCTCTACGAAGCCCAGGACCGCCTCGGCGGGCAAATGCGCTTGGCCGCCGAAGCGCCGCACCGGGAAGAAATGAAAGATGCGCTGGCGTGGTGGGAAACCGAACTTCGCCAGCGACAGGTCGATATCAAACTCGGTACCAAGGTCGAAGCCGCCGCCGAGGTCGACGCTGACGAGGTCATCTGGGCGCTGGGCGCAACGTCCGGGCCGACCGCCGTGTGGCGCCTGCGACCGTGGTTGCACGGTGGTATCCCCGGCAGCGCGAACCTGCCGCACGGTCGGGAAATCCTCGCCGGCGAGAAATCCGCGTCCGGCAGCGTTCTCATCGTCGATGAAGAGGGCGGTTGGGCAGCCATTTCCCTGGCGGAGACCCTGGCGGACCGGGCGGACGTTACCAAGGTTACCGTCGCGACCACCGAGGGCACCTGGGGCGAGGCCGACTTGACCTTCACCCGCGAACTCGCCGCCGTGACGGCGCGGATTCGCGCCGCCGGCATCGAGGTGATCGGCGGTGTCGTGGTTGAAGAGATCGACGCGAGTAGCGTGCGCAGCCGCGACGGTCGCACCCTTGGCCCCTTCGACACCATTGTTTTGGCAACCGGTACCGTGGCGCGGGCCCATCCCGAAGGCGATCATGCGGTGGGCGATTGCGTGGCGCCGAGGGGTATTTGGGCGGCGACGAACGACGCCGCGAAGATGGCCAGATCGCTCTAGCGTCGGTCGGTTGGGGTCGGGTCGGGCATGGCGGTCTGTTCCAGCGGCGGTGTCGCGACGGCAAACGCCGCGACCGTCCTGTGTTCGTGCCGGATGCTGTAGTAGGTTCCGGCAAAGATGACTGCCGCACCGAGGATGACCCAACCGTCGATGGCTTCGCCGAAGACAAACAGACTGACAACGGCGATCGCCGGAATCCGAAGGAAATCCATCGGCACCACGACGCTGGCGTCGGCCAAGCTTAGGGCGCGAGTCAGGCAAAAGTGAGCGGTCACGGCGCTTCCGCCGACGGCAAAGGTCCAAAGCCAGGCATAGCCCTCGATCGGCGTCCACACGGCGATGGCGGGGCCGAGGCCCATCGGGAATTGCATCGCCGCCATCCAAAACAACACCTTTAGGACGGAGTTGTTCTGTGTGAGTTCCTTGGTTGCGATATGGGCACACGCAAATCCGAAAGCGCTGACCAGGACGACAAGCGATGCCGCGGTGAACGATTCGAATCCGGGCCGCAGGATGATCAGCATGCCGGCAATGCCGAGCAGGATGGCGACCCCGCGCGCCCGGTTCATGCGTTCGCCGAGCAGTACGACGGCTAGGAGCGCAACCCAGATGGGCGCGGTAAATTCGATCGCGAAGACATTGGCTAAGGGCAGGACGGCGATTCCGAAATACCAAGCGTAGCTTGCCCCAAAGTGCAGCGTGTTGCGGATCGTGTGCAGCCGCCATTGGGCAGTTCGGACGCTGGCCCAACCCCGCCACATCACGATCGGGCTCAGGATCATGAGGCCGACGGCGGCGCGCAGAAACAGGATTTGGAACACCGGCAACCCACCGTCGGTGAGGTGGCGAGTAGCGACGCCGACCATCGAGAACGCCATTAACGTTCCCGTCATCCACAGGGCAGCGCGCAGGACCGGGGAGTTGGTCACGGGCCGACTCGAGCTACAGACGGTTTCGCCAGCAATTGCGGCTCATCGACCGTCCTACGATCCGAGGCCCAAGGAGCCGGGATTAACCGCACCTTCGGGGTCCAGTAGCGCCTTGATGCCTTCGATCAGTTTCCACGTCGCCGGGTCCCGGCTCTCGCGGAACCGATACATCTTCCCAATCTGCAAATGGGTGCCGCCATGCGCCATGAACAAATCGGCGAGGTCGTTGCGGATTTTCCCCATAGCCTTCCGAGCCTTCAGGTTCTCGGGGAATTTCTTGAGTTTGGCGTAGTGGGCGTCCTCGATGTAGCGCTCGTGAATCTGATAGTGCGAATCGGGCCAGAAGAAGGTCGGCTCGATCAACGTTGCGGTAGTCCCGATCGTCGAGGTCAAGTAGCCCCATTGAATCCCGTTCTCTTCGACCATCGCGGCATTGTCGTTGAAATAAGT
>CAYGKG010000015.1:23854-43823 GCA_964350495.1 uncultured Alphaproteobacteria bacterium | reverse complement strand
CGACGGCGCGTGGTGGCCGCGCGACTACGCCGGCCCGCCGCGGGTGTCGGTGGAGAGCGACATTGTTCGCGGACTCGGGTTGAAGATTGGCGACACCCTGACCTTCAACATCCTGGGCCGCGACATCACCGCAGAGATCGCCTCAACCCGGGAGATCGATTGGTCCGATTTCGGTATCAACTATATCGTCATCTTCGCACCGGGCACCCTGGAGTCTGCGCCGCAGACCCACTTGGCGACGGCGGCGTTCGATCCGGCCCGCGAAGACGCCGCCTACGCGCGGGTTACGGCGGCCTTTCCCAACGTCTCCACGGTTCGGGTCCGCGACGTGATCGAAACCGCCTCGGCCCTGCTCGGGCGGATCGCGACTGCCGCCAACGGGACCGCCGCCATCACTATTATCGCCGGCATTCTGGTCTTGGTCGGCGCCGTCGCCGCGGGCCACCGCCGCCGCGTTTACGACGCCGTCATCCTCAAAGTTTTAGGCGCCACCCGACGCGACGTCTTGAAGGCGTATATTCTGGAGTTTCTGATCCTGGGCGCCATCACCGCGGCGGTGGCGACGGTTTTGGGCACGTTGGCCGCATGGCTGGTGATTACCCAGGTGATGCAGGCGGACTGGCTGTTCCTGCCCGGAGCGACCGTCGGAACGGCGCTGGCCGGGGTCGGGATCGTCACCGCGCTGGGCTACGCCGGGACTTGGTTCGCGTTGTCGCAGCGACCGGCCCCGGTGCTCCGGACGGAGTAGCGGGCAGCGGCAATAATATTTTCGTTAGAAGCCGCTAGGCGCCGCGGTTTGCCTTGAAATCCGGCCAGCGCGTGCCTGATTAAATGCGCGCAGTGCGGCTGGCGCACCGAATCCGGGGAAAACAATGGCTGATTCCAATATTCGTCTTGGCGCGACCGCCACGCAGACCGCCGCCATCGACGAGGGCCTCCGCGCCTACATGCTGCGGGTTTACAACTACATGGCCGTCGGCACGGCGGTCACCGGCATCACCGCCTGGGTCGTCGCCAACACTGCTTTGCGCGATGTTTTTTACCGGGTTCAGGACGGAATCGCCGGCCCGACACTGTTGGGATGGGTTGCCGTCATTTCGCCCTTGATCTTCATCTTGGCGATGAGTTTCGGCATGAACCGGATGAAGTCCTCGACCCTGCAGCTCCTGTTTTGGGCTGTCACGATCGTGTTCGGGGTCTCTCTCTCCAACATTTTCCTGACCTTTACCGGCGAAAGCGTCGCCCGGGTGTTCTTCATCACCGCGGGCCTTTTCGGCGCGATGAGCCTGTTCGGCTACACCACGAAGCGGGACCTGACCAAGTTCGGGTCGTTCCTGTTCATGGGGCTGATCGGCATCATCCTCGCCAGCGTCGTCAACATGTTCATCGGCAGCACGATGATGCAGTTCGTGATCTCGGTGATCGGCGTCCTGGTGTTTACCGGGTTGACCGCTTACGACACGCAACGGATCAAGAACACCTACGATGCGGTCAGCCACAACGGCGAATTGATGGCCAAGTCGTCGATCATGGGTGCGCTTAACCTGTACCTCAACTTCCTCAACCTGTTCATCATGCTGATGCACCTGTTGGGGAACCGCGAATAGCGGCTCACACCCGCCAATCGAAAGCCCGGCCTGCGCGCCGGGCTTTTTCTTGCCTAATCGCCACCCGGTGGCGGTAACCGGCGCGCGACGCTGCGGAGCAACGGCGGGGTCACGACGGTCGCCGCGATCGAGGTGATGACCAACGCGGAAAAGAGCGTCGCGACGTGGGGGTCGTGCGCACCCTGGACGAACAACCCGGCCTGGAGCGCAATGCTGGCGACGATAAAATCGACCGCGCCGCGCCCCGACATGCCAAGGCCCACCGCCGCCGATTCTTCGCGGCCCATCCCCGACAACCGCGCGGCACCCCCGGCCCCAATCAGTTTGCCCAGAATCGCCGTCAGGATCAGAACCGCGAGGAAGCCTGGCACGCTCCACAGCGCGGCGAGATCGAGATGCAGCCCAATCGAGGCGAAGAAAACCGGCGCCAACAGGCCCGCCGTAAAGACACCGACGCCGTCCTTGATGTCGCGGTAGACCGCCGGACCGACCAGCCGCGGCTCGAAAAACAACCCCGCGACGAACGCGCCCATGATGAAGTGCATCCCCATCACCTCGGCAAAGACCGCGAAGGCGAACGCAACCACCAGCAGCGTGGTGAACGCGGCGGCGCGCGATTGCGCGGCGCCCAGCACGCGGGTGACCCAGGGATAGAGGAACCGGCTGATCCCGACGGTCACGGCAAAGAAAATGGCGACCTTCCCCACCAACCAAATCAGATCGATCACCGGCGGAAGATGGCCGGTCGCGATCACCCCGGTGAGGATCGCCAGGAGAACCAACCCAAGGACATCGTCGTAGACCGCGGCCGCTATGACGGTGCGCCCGACCCGGTGATGGATGAGGCCGAGGTCGGTCAGCACGCGGGCGGCGACCGCGACCGCCGTGATCGACAACGCAACCCCGATGAAAAACGCCTGGGCCGGCCGTGCCGCGGTGTCGGGCAGGAAAGCGTAGCCGAGGGCGGTCCCGGCAACGAGCGGCACCAGCACACCGCCTAAGGCGACCAGGAACGACGATTTCGACGCGCGCCGCATTTCGCCCGGCTGCATCTCGACGCCGACCAAGAGGAGCAGAAAGAAAATGCCGAATTCGGCCACGAGCTGAACCGGCACGCTATCGACCATCCCGCTTAGGTAAGGAATGTAGGGAGCCAGGACCGGCGTCACGAGCGCGATGAGGACACCCGCGCCAACCTCTCCCAAGAGCTGTGCTTGACCAATGCGCAAGCTCAGCTCGCCCAGAAGTCGGGCGACGATCAGAATCACGAAGAGAGGAAGAAAAAGTTCCATCGTTTGAACCGCCAGCCCGGACCGAGCATGACCGATCGCGGCGCCGTTGCCGCTGCGTCAGATCAACCCGGAACGCTTAAACCAGCCTGAGACCGCGTGCCTTTTTCAGGACGCCCAGCACCGCCCCGAGGTCGGGACCCATCCGCAGAATCTGGCCGCCCGAATCCAGAACGGCGAAGCGCGCCTTGCCGCCGCGCCGCTTGACCACTCGGAAAACCGGTACCCGGGAGCGCTTGCGATAGATCGCGAACATCGCCTCGTCGCGGCCGTCGTTGAGCGCGTAGTCGCACCATTCGCCGGCGATGACGCGGCGGCTGTAGACGGACAGGATTTGGTTCAGTTCGGCGCGGTCGAAAAAGATCGGGAGAGGCATACGCCCGCGGTTTTTGAGCGCGGCGCGTTGGTGGATCGGCAGAACCTCCGCCATCAGCGGCGGCCCCGGATTGTGGCGCGATTCGTCGGCAAATGGCGCATCGTCGCGGTGTCTCCCGGACTGTGGCCGGCCCCAACCGGGCCCCGTAGCGCAATGATAGGCCCGACGCGTCGGCGGGGGCAACGCCAACTGGAAATGCGAAAATCCCGGCAAGACGCCGGATTCCGAGAAATCACAAAATTGCCTAGATTCGGCCCCTCATGCGCCCCAATGCGCCGCGATATTGCAAGGCGTCGGCCCTCCTGACCCGGTCGCAGACATCAGGCCAGCGTTCCCCCAGACCTGCTGTCGGTTTCGCGGCCGGGTCAATTCCCCACCGGGCCGCATCCCTACCTCTCCGCAAGACCCAAACGGCCCCTAGTCCGGGGCCGTTTGGGCGTCGGCGCGGGCTACTCAGCCGCCTGTCGATCGGGCGCGGCGTAGGCCTTTGCGCGCTCGATATAGAAGGCCGGCGGATTGGCAATCTCGCGCACGATCGGCATGTCCTTCATCGTGTCGATCCAGGCACGGATGCGCGTGCACGCAGCGGGGATCGTGTAGTCGCGGTAGTGCTCGACGTTGCAGAAACGTTCGAAGAATGGGTAATAGCTGAAATCGACCAAGCTCGGTTCGGCCCCGAGCCAGTAAGGGCCGTCGCCGAGTTTGCGCATCCCCTCGTTCTCCATGAACAAGAGACACGCGTCGAGCTCGTCGCGCAGGGCGCCCTGCGCCGCCGAATCGGTTTCGCGCACGAGGCTGTATGACGCCACGTTGAAGCGGGTATTGCCGTAATCGACCCAGGCCCGCGCCATCGCGCGGCCATGCGGCGTCGTCGGCATGAGCGCCGGCATCGGAAACACCTCGTCGAGGTATTCGTTGACGATGGCCGATTCGTAGACGATCCGACCGTCGTGCCGGATCGAGGGAACCTTGCCGTAGGGCGAGACCTCCTTGAACCACGCGGGTTTGTTCTTGAGGTCGATTTCGGTGAGGGAAAAATCGACGTTCTTGTACATCAGGACGAGCCGGGTGCGGTGCGCGTAGGGGCAGACCTCGGCGCTGAAAATTTCGACGGTGGCCATGTCAAATCCTTCCGGTGACGGTCGTGCGGCCCTAGTATTCGGCGGTCGCATTCCTCGGCAAAGCTAGCGCGGCAACTGTGGCGGTGGCGACTCCAATTTGACCCAAGGCGCCCGATGTCCCGAACCCTGTACGAACTCACCGGTAAAGACGATCGCCGTTTCAGCCCCTACTGCTGGCGCATCCGCATGGCTTTGGCACACAAGGGCCTAGCCGCGGATTACGTCGCGATCAACTTCACCGACAAGGATGCCATCGCTTTCTCGGGCCAGGAAAAAGTACCGGTTTTGTCCGACGGCGCGACGACGGTGTGCGATTCGTTCGAGATCGCTTGCTATCTCGACGATACCTATCCGGATCGCCCGGCATTGTTCGGCAACACGATCGCCCGGGGCGAAGCCCGCCTGATCAACCACTGGACCAATACGGTGGTGCATGCCGCGATGCAGCCCTTGGTGATCGACGACATCTACCAACATCTGAACGACGCCGACCGCCCCTATTTCATGGAAACCCGCGCGGGCCGGTTCGATCGTCCGTTCGACCAGGTACAGGCCGGCCGCGATACCGATGTCGTGGTGCTGCGCCGCGCGCTCGCGCCGCTTCGACTGGCCCTCGCGGAACAACCGTATCTCTGCGGCGACGCGCCGGCCTTCGCCGATTACATCGTGCTGGGCGCGTTCCAGTGGGCCCGCAGCATCAGCCCGTTCAGAATGCTCGAGAACGACGATCCCGTCCGCGATTGGCGCGACCGGTTATTGCAGGCATTCGATCGCGCCGGCTACGCAACCAACGCCTACGACGCCTAAGCTGGCGTCGAACGGAGGCAGATTTCGAGCTGCTCCTGCCACGCCGGCAGGCCGACACCGAAGGCCTTCTGCGCGGAGCGGCTGCTGAGCGCGGTGTAGATTGGTCTGGGCGCCCGGAAGGGGTAGGCGTTCGAGGCGATAGCCCGCAACGACGGACGACGTTCGGGGGTCATGTCGACATAGGGGCTGGTGACGGCACGGTCGAGAATCAGTTCCGCGAACCCGTACCAGCTGACCGCGCCCGATGCGGCAAGATGATAGATGCCGCTTCGCTCGCCCATTGCTTTGGCCGAGCGCGGGGCATCGAGATCTTTCAGAATACCGCTGACCGCGATGGCGATGGCCCGCGACCACGTCGGGCTGCCGATTTGATCAGCGACCACGTTGATATCGTCGTGGGCCCCCGCGAGGGCGACAAGGTCCATCAAGAAGTTGCTGCCGCGCAGGCCGTAGACCCGGCTGGTGCGAAAGATCAGGTGCGGTGGGTCGGTATACTGAATCGCCGACTCGCCGCGCAGCATGCTGCGGCCGTAGACGTTGAGCGGGTTGGGCGAATCGGATTCGCGGTAGGGCGCGGGCGAGTCGCCGCGCCAACCGTCGAAAACGAGGTCGGTCGAAAAGTGAACCAGGCCGATATTGCGGTCGAACGCTTCCTCCGCAAGCATCAGCGGGAGATGGCCGTTGACGGTCATGGCGGTGGTCGCGTCGTTTTCCGCGCCGTCGACATCGGTATAGGCTGCGGCGTTAACGATCAGGGAGGGCCGCGCCAGACGCAAATAGGTGGTGACTTCTTCCGGGCGGGCAAGATTGACCTGGTCGCGCGGTGGGGCCAGAACCGGCCACCATGCGGCCAGTTGCAGCCGCAGTTCGCGGCCGATCTGGCCGGTACCGCCAAATAGTACAATGGGTCGTTCCACAAATGGCCCCGATCGGTTTGTTTGTCCGGGTGGCTACGGGACAATCGATGCAAATCACACGCCGGTTTTGGGCCGTTTTCTTGGTTAACGGGTTAAAGGGTTAACGCCGATGATCGTCCGCCTGATTCGCCGCGTCCTGCGCACGACGCTCCTGATCGTGGGCGCCTTCGTCGTCGTGATCGTTGTGACCGGCCTATGGCTCACCACTTCGTTGCCGCAGTGGCAGGGCACGGTGACGACCGCGGTTGAGGCGCCTGCGGAAATTATTCGCGACGCCGCCGGTGCAACCCGGATCGTCGCTGCATCGCAGCCGGATGCCTATTTCGCGCTGGGGTTTGCCCACGCGCAGGACCGCCTATGGCAAATGGATACGTATCGGCGGATCGGCGCCGGCCGGATGGCGGCGGTGATCGGTAAACCCGGCGTCCGCATCGACCGCTTCATGCGCACGCTTGGCCTTTATCGCAGTGCGACGCGGCAATTCGCGGCGCTGCCTGAAGACGTCCAGCAAGCGGTGGTCGCCTATAGCGCCGGCGTCAACGCCTACCGCGCGCAGCACACCGGGCCGTGGCCGCCCGAGTTCACGCTCCTCGCCTACGAACCCGAGCCCTGGCAACCGGCCGATTCGCTCGTCCTCGGCAAGCTGCTGGCGCTAATGCTGGGCGGCAACTGGTTCGAAGAATTGCGCCGAACCGCCCTGCTAGAGCGGCTGACCCCTGACGAGGTCGAGTTCCTGATGCCCACCACGCTCGCCGACGGCCCGACGACCCTCGCGCGCGCGCCAGCGCCTCCCGTCGCTGCGGCGCAGCTGCTGGCGGCGGTGCCGGCAATCATTCGGCCGCGCCGGGCATCGAACGCCTGGGCGATCGACGGGCGGCACACCGAAAGCGGCAAACCGATCCTGGCAAGCGACCCCCACCTCGGCCTGACCGCGCCGGGCATTTGGTACCTCGCGTCGATCGACGCGCCGGGTCTGTCGATGACGGGCGGCACGGTGCCAGGGATGCCGGTTCATTTGCTTGGCCACAACGGCCACATTGCCTGGGGTCTGACGACAACCTACGGCGATCTGACCGACCTTCTGATTCTCGACACGTCCGACGACGGATCGCACTACCGCGACGGGGCGACCGAACGGCCGTTCGATGTGCGGGAGGAAACCATCCGCGTGCGCTTCGGCGCCGACCAAACCTTGCGGATTCGCGAAACCCGCTATGGGCCGGTCATTTCCGACGTGCTGGAAAGCGCCGCCGGCGTCGGCGGACCGAATGGCATCGTCGTGCTCCAGGCCGTGGCGCTGGGCGATGCCGACCTGACGCCCGCCGCGATGTATGCGGTCAACCGCGCGACCGACTGGGAGAGTTTCCGCGAGGCGCTGCGCCACTACGGGGCGCCGCAGCAGAATTTCCTTTATGCCGACACCGCCGGCGACATCGGGTTCTTTGCCCCGGCGCACATTCCGATCCGCGATGGCGGACGCGGTCTAGTGCCGAGCCGTCTCCCGGACGGCGCGTGGCGCCGCTTCATCCCGTTCGAGGCGCTCCCACAGCAGCGCGGCAGCGCCGACGGCGTTCTTCTCAACGCCAACAACCAGATCGTCGGCCCCGACTATCCGCACTTCATCAGTGCGGACTGGGAACCGCCCTACCGCGCGATGCGCTTGTCCGAGGTGTTGCACGGGGACGCCAGCGCGACCCCGGCGGCGCACGCCGCGCTGCAAGCCGACACGGTGTCGACAATGGCGCGATCGGTACTGCCGGCGATGCGCACCGCGATCGACGGAACCGACATGAGCCCTGCGGCGGCAGCCACGCTGGCGGTTCTCGACGACTGGGACTTCCGCATGGCCCAGGATGCCGTCGCGCCGACGATCTTTGCCGCATGGTATGCCGAGGTCGCCGACGGCATCTTCGGCGACGACCTCGGCGACGACGGCGGCCGGGTCGACCCGCGCCAAGTCCACACGGTGCTGGCCGAGGACCGGGCCGCCTGGTGCGACAACCGCAACACGGCGCCCACCGAGACCTGTGCCGGGGTTGTCACCACCGCCATCGAGACCGCGACGACAACTCTTGCGGCGCGCTACGGTGCGATGGAAAACTGGCGATGGGGCGCCGCCCACCCCGCCCGATTCGTTCACCCGGCGTTGAGCTTTCTGCCGGGCATCCCCCGGTGGCTTGGTATCACGGTACCGAGCAGCGGCGGCAACTACACTGTCATGCGCGGCGGCTACGGCGCGTCGCAGGGACGCTTCACCAACGGGCACGGCGCGGGCTATCGCGCGGTCTACGATCTGGCCGACCTTGATCGATCGCTCTTTATGGTGGCGCCGGGCGCGTCGGGGAATCCGTTGAGTCGCTTCTTCGCCGCGCACACCGACGGCTGGCGTGTCGGCGCAACCTTCGCGGTACCGCCCCTTGCGACGGCGCGCGACGGTGCGCGCGCGACATTGACACTGGCGCCCATGCGTTGAACCCCTAGACTTACCGACGACGACACCGACGAGGAGCTTTGCTGCATGAATCCGACTGTTACCGCGTTTTTCGATGAAGGAACGTTCACCGTCAGCTACGTCGTCGCCGATCCCAACAGCCGTCACGCGGCGATCATCGATTCGGTCCTCGGTTACGATCCGAAATCCGGCCGTACCAACACCGAAAAGGCCGACGCGCTGATTGCCTTTGTCCGCGACGGCCGATTGCAGATCGACTGGATCCTGGAAACCCATGTCCACGCCGATCACCTAACGGCCGCGCCCTATCTCAAAACGGCGCTGGGCGGCAAAACCGGGATCGGCAATCGCATCGGCGAGGTGCAGGAAACCTTCAAGGCCGTATTCAATGTCGGCGGCGACTTTCCGACGGACGGGCGCCAGTTCGACCATCTGTTTGGCGACGGCGAAACGCTGACGGTCGGATCGCTGACGGTCCGGGCGATGCATACGCCGGGGCACACCCCCGCCTGCGCGACCTACGTGATCGGCGACGCAGCGTTCGTCGGCGATACCCTGTTCATGCCCGACTACGGCACCGCACGGGCCGATTTTCCCGGCGGGGACGCACGCCTGCTTTACCGTTCGATCCAGAAGACGCTGTCGCTGCCGCCGGCAACACGACTGTTCATGTGCCACGATTACGCCCCGAACGGACGCGACTACGCCTGGGAAACCACCGTGGCCGAACAGAAAGCCGGCAACATCCACATCAAGGACGGGATCTCCGAGGACGACTATGCGGCGATGCGCACGGCGCGCGACGAAAAACTCGCGGTCCCGGTCCTTTTACTTCCCGCCGTGCAAATCAACATGCGCGCCGGACACCTGCCGCCGCCCGAAGACAATGGCGTGTCCTACCTCAAGATTCCGCTGAACGCCTTCGGCTAAGCCACTTCCGCCTTGTATTGCGACTTGCGGCTGGCGACGAGATCGGAGAAGGCGATCGTTTGCACGCGCGGATCGTCCTTGCGCAATTTGCCCGCGTCGGGATCGGTCACGACGTCGACGACCGCGGCGCGGTCCGCGGCCAGCGCCCGGTCCATCGCGCCGCCGAGTTCCTTGGGGTCCGTGACACGCTCGGCGTGACAGCCGAAGGCCTTACCGATGAGGTCGTAGTGAACCTCTCCGAACAGCGTGTTGACCTGCCGCTCCATCACCTGAAGCTGACCGTGTTTTTCGGTTCCCCAGGCGCCGTCGTTGGAAATGAAGGTGGTGATCTTCAAGCCACCCAGGATCGCGCCGTTGTATTCGCTAGGATAAAAGCCGAAGGCGCCGTCGCCGGTGACGTGGAAGACGGGACGGGGTGCTTCGCCGGTTTCCTTCGCCATCTCCCGCGCGCCTGCGGCGGCGCCAAGGGCGAGCGGCGTGCCAATGCCCATCGATCCCAACGGATAGTGGTCGATGAAGCCACGGTCGGATTTGATGCGCAGGATCGCATGCATCCAGTTTTGAACGTCGGCGCCGTCGCCGACATAGATCGCGTTGGCCGGCATCCGCGCCATCAATTCGCGCGCCAGGCGATAGGGATGGATCGCCCCCGTGTCGCCCAGCCCCACCGTTGCCATGAATGTCAGCCGGTCGTGCAGCGCATCGTTAAGCCACTTGGGTGCGGCCTTGGGTTTGGTCTTGCGCGCCGTGAGTTCGGCCACGATCGCCGCGACGGTTTGCGCCGCGTCGGCGACGATCGGCACCTCGACCGCGCGGTTACGGCCGATTTCCTCGCCGGTGATGTCGATCTGGATGAACTTGGCCGACGAACTGAAACGGGGCGCCATGCCGTAGCCCATCCGCTGAGTCATCCGCGCGCCCACCCACACAACGACGTCGGCTTCCTTGGCCGCGACCTGGGCCAGCGGCCACGACCAACCGAGTTTGTCGTCCTCGGGCACCAAGCCCCGGCCGCCGGCATTGCCGAGCACGGGAATGTTCCACGAGGACGAAAGCGCGCGTAGGGCCGGACCGGCGCCCGCCCACATTGCGCCCGAGCCAGCGACCACCATGGGGCGCTTGGCCTTGGCGATCAGATCGGCCGCAGCAGCCACGGCATCGACGGCGGGGCCGGGGCGAATCGCCCGGGTGACCGGCGCATCGAGATCTTCGACGTTCTCGACGGTTTGCGCGAGGAACTCCTGCGGCACCTGGAGCACCACCGGTCCCGGACGTCCGGTGGTCGCCTGGCGGTAAGCGGTTTCGACATACTCGCGCAGCCGTTCGGCGGAATGGACCGTGCGGGCCCATTTGGTGATGGGTCGCACCAGGGCCAGTGCATCGTGGTCAACTTCGGACTGCGGCTGAATCCAATTCGTCGGCAAGCGCGCCACGATCACGATGACGGGCGAACAGGCTTCGTGCGCAGTGAGAATGCCCGATACCGCGTTCGGCACGCCCTGGTCGGAAATAATCAGCGCGACGCCGGGCTTGCCGGTGACGCGGGCGTAGCCGTCGGCCGCCGCGACCGTCGCGGTCTCGTGCCGGTTGGACACGATGGCGAAATCGTCGCGGTCGAGCGCGTCCAGCAGATAGGTGTGCGAAGCGCCGGCAAGGGAGAAGACCGAGTTGATCCCCATGCCCTTCAGCGTGCGGCTGATCACCATGCCGCCGGTGATCTCATTGCGACCGTGATTTCCTTTCTTCCAGAAGGTATCGGTCGTCGAGGTCTCTTTTGTTTTCTTCGTTTGGCGCGCCACGTTGTTCTCCCCCGGCCTCAGCCGATCACCTCGCCCTCGATCAGGGCGATGGCTTCGATTTCGATTTGTAACTCTGGTAATCCCAAGGCGCCGACTTCGACGATGGTGTCGGCGGGCCACGGTTGCTTGAAGTACTTCCCCCGCGCTTCGATGATCTTGGAGAAGTTCGCCATGTCGGTCAGATAGATGGTGACCTTGATAATCTTGTCCATCGACGATCCAGCGGCCTCGAGGACGCGCTTGATATTGGCGAAGACCTGCTCGACCTGGCGGTCGAAGTCGCCGACCCCAACCAGGTCGCCGTTCTCGTCGATCGACGCTTGCCCCGACAGAAAGATGAAGTTCCCGGCGCGGTAGCCGAGCGCGATTCTAAACGCATCGAACGCATCCGGCGTGGTCTTGATTCGGTAGGCATTGGGATCACCCGCCGCCGGTCCCTTGCTCTTTTCCATGATGCCCTCCCCTGGCCCGGTGCGAACCCTAGCCCACGAGCACGGGGCGGCCCATACGGCACGCACCGACCGTGCACCCTGCGGCCAATCCCTAATACGGGTCCGGGCCTGGGTAGGGCGCGGCGGCGTGGTGCGCGTAGACGGGCGGTAGGATCGGGTTGTAGGACGGATCAAACGGGCGTGGCCGTTCAACATCCGACCAGTCGGTCGAAAACGGCCCTTCGCGCGAGCGAAACAACCCGACATAACCGGTCAACGAGGCCCCGGGGCCATGCGCAATGCCGGGCGGCCGCCAGAAGTAGGCGCCCTGGCGCATCATCCCTTGCGGCCAGCCGAGCGTCCCTTCAAGCAGGAAGAACTCTTCGACGCACGGGTGGGTTTCGAGCCGGCCGGTTTGCGGCAGATCTTCGCGGCGGTCGCTGCCTTTGGTCAGCAACCAGGTCCGCTCGCCGCTCGCCGGATCGTTGCGCAGGAATTTGATGCCGATACCCGAGCCGGTGAGGTTGTGGTCGAAGTCGCCGGTCCATTCCATTTGGTCCGTGTCCAGCGCGATCATCCGAGCTTTGTCGAACGCGCCTGGACCGGGGACGCGGCGCGGCGAGCCGTTGAAGAAGGTGACGACCGCGGCGCCCTGCGGTGCCGCCATCCGGCGGCGCGGAAAGCCCGCGGGCAAAAACCCATAGGCGCGGCGGTCGAAGACCCGGGCATCGATCGTCAGCGCCCCTTCGAGGACGAAGAATTCTTCGTCGCCGGCAACGTGGTGTTCTTCGTCCAACACCCAGCCCGCGGGATACCGAACGATCGCGGTGCCCGCGGCGGTGTCCGGATCGTGACTGAGGACCTTAAGGGCCGCGCCGGGCCGGCTCGATCCGGCGTCGAGGGGGAACCAGGGCAGAACCTGGGATTGGATGAACTCGATATGGGCGCGGGCCATCGCCGCTCAATAGGCCGCCGCGCCCCGGTATTCCTGGGCGGCGTGGTCCTTGAGCGCGGGCGGTAGGGTCGGCTTGTAGGGCGCATCCCAGACGATGGTTTCGGTGTGGGCGGTCCAGTCGGTCGAGAACGGCCCTTCCTTGCAGCGGAAAAAGCAGGTGCAGCCCGCCAGCGAACCGATCGGCCCATGTTGGATGCCGCCCGGCCGCCAGAAGTAAGCGCCCTGGCGCAGGACGCCCTGGGGCATCGAGATTTCGCCGTCGAGCAGGAAAAGTTCTTCGACATGGGGGTGGGTTTCGAGCGGCGCGGCGGTGACGACGGCGGGGTCGGTCGCGCCCATATGCAGCAGCCACGTGCGCTCGCCGGTCTTCGCATCGAGCCGCAGCATCAATTTTTGCAGGCCCGCGCCGACCACCTTCGGATCGACGCTGTCGCCCCAGGTCGCGCGGTCGCCGGCGGCAATCCGTTCGACCAGCTTGGTACGTTCGAACGCCTTGTCGCCGTCGAAGACGTTTTTATGCGGCCCTTCGAAGAAGGTCAGAACGGCGGCACCGCCGGGCACCGTCATGCTCGCCCGGGGATAGCCGTCCGGCAGATAGGCATAGCTGTGCGGGCCATAGACGGTGTCCCCGATCCGTAGCTCGCCGTCGAGGACGAAGAATTCCTCGTCGTTGTCGAGATAGTGCGGCCGAGCAATCTCAAAGCCCGCCGGGTACCTGAGGATGACACTGACCGCTCCGGACTCGGGATCCTTGGAAAGAACCTTGCACGCCACCTCGGGCCGCGCGGCGGTGTCCGGTAAGATGATCCACGGCAACACTTGGGTCTGAACGAATTCGAGATGATCGCGGGCCATTGGTTCCTCCCCTTTTCCGCAGTATCGCGCGCACCGCCCGGATTGCGCAAACCGCGACGGAATAGCAGGGGGAAAGCCGTGTACAATACAGGACTTGGCACCCTGAACCCGTGGAATGAATGGGATGAACCGGATGTACCATCGGATCGGTCTTGGGATCGTTGCCGCCTTGCTGGTGTCGGGAACGGCTATCGCCCAGGAACGCCGCGACGATCACGACGATTTCCGCGCGGCGCGGTTCGTCGAACTCTTGGATACTGACGGCGACGGCGCCGTCAGCCTGACCGAGATCGTGGCCGAACATCGCCGCCTGTTCGCCGCCGCCGACCTCGACGGCGACGGTGCGCTGTCGGTGGAGGAATTCCGCCGACGGGGCCGGTTGTTCCAGAGTTTGGGGACTGCAACCCTGTTCGACATGCTGGACACCGACGGCGACCGGACGCTGTCGGCCGACGAAATCGATCAACCGTCGCGCCGTTGGTTTTCCCGCTACGACCTCGACGGCGACGGGGCGATGGAAGCAACGGAACTGTCGCGGGGGGGTCAGGCCGGTGGCGCCGACCGTCGCCGCTAACGCGGCCCTGTTGATGGGAGCGGGCGAAAAGGCGCCCGAACGCCGCCCGGACGACAGCGCCGACCTGAGCGACGACGCCTTGGTCGAGCGGATCGCCGACGGTGATCGGGCGGCGTGGCACGAAATCACGCGCCGCCACCTGGGCGCCATCGTCGGCTATGCGTGGCATATGCTGCGCGACCGCGCCGAGGCCGAAGACGTCGCGCAGGAAACCATGGTTCGGCTGATGCGCAAAGCGGAGACCTGGGAGCCCGGCGGCGCCAAGGTCAAGACGTGGCTGTTCCGGGTGGCGATCAACCAATGTATCGACCGCCAGCGGGCGCGACGGACGACGTCGCTGGAGCTCGTCGCCGAACAGGCCGACGACCGCATCGGTGGGGCGCGGATCGCCCGGGATCACGCCCTGCGCCGCGCGGTCGGCGGCGCGGTGGCGGCGTTGCCGGAACGCCAACGTCAGGCGTTGGCCCTGGTCCACTACCAGGGTTTCTCGCAACAAGAGGCGGCCGACGCGCTGGAAATATCGGTCGAGGCCGTGGAATCCCTATTGGCGCGCGCACGGCGCACGCTGAAGACGCGGTTGAAGGATCTAGCGGACGATCTGCTGGAGGAATGGTGATGGACAACACGAACAATCCCCTGAGCGTGGCCGATTTCGAAGCCTTGCTGGATCGCTGCGGACCCGACCCGGTCCGTTGGCCGGCCGAGCATCGCGCTGCGGCCGAGGCCCTCGTCGCCCGGTCGCCGGACGCCGCCGCCGCGTTGCGCGCCGCCGAACAGCTCGTGCGACTGCTCGATCTCGTTGCCGCGCCGGCGCCCAGCGCGGCCCTCGAAGCGCGGCTCGCCAGCCTGCCGCGCAAAGAAGACGTCCACTGGATGTGGATGATCGTCGCGCGTCCGGCATGGCGGCCGGCACTGCTGGCCGCCGCCATGTTGGGCGGTGTCTATCTCGGCGCGGCGGCCCTGCCGGGCAGCGTTGTCTACGGCGATACGGGGTTCGACTTTACCGGCGTCGCCGGGGGCGGCGAGACCCTCGGCATCGTCGAATCGTGGGAGGAATAGGATGGCAATCGGACGGCGCCGGTGGTTCGGCATCCTTCTCACCCTATCCCTGGCCATCAACCTCTTTGCAGTCGGCATCCTGATCGGAATCGTGGCGACCGGCACGGGCCATTTCGCCCGCCGCGGCTTTGACCCGGCGGCAACGGGGTTCCAAGCGAGCCCAGCGTTCATGGCGCTGGCCCCGGAATCGCGCCAGCACGCGCTGGAGAAATTCGAGGGCCTTGAGGATGCGCTGCGCGCGGAGACGCGCGCGCTACGGCGCGCCCAGCGCGAGGTCGTGCGTACCCTGTCTGCGGAGCCCTTCGATGCGACGGCGGTCGATGCCGCGTTGCGCGACCTGCGCCGGCGCAGCGACGCCATCCAAGACGTTCTCCACGGCTACCTGATCGACATCAGCGCCGACCTCAGTGCCGAGGAGCGCCGCCGCTTGGGTCGGTCCATTTTCCGGGGACCGGCCTACCGCATGCCCCTGGCACAGGGCGACCGCGCAACGCCGACACAGGTGGGGTGAGCACCATGAAACGCCCCGGCCGTCGTGGCCTCTTGATCATCGCCGTTGCCGCGATCGTCGTGATCGCCGCGTTAGCCTACGCGTTCAGCGGCGGGAACGGCGGCGCGGTGACCTACCGTTTCGGCGCGATCGACCGCGGCGACCTGGTCACCACCATCTCGACCTCCGGTACGTTGGGCGCGGTCGTCACGGTCGATGTCGGCACCCAAGTCTCCGGTCAAGTCGCTGAACTGAACGCCGACTTCAACACCGAGGTCAAAGAAGGCCAGTTGATCGCCCGCATCGATCCGCAGAGCTTCGAGGCACGGTTGCGGCAGGCCGAGGCGGACTTGGCAATCGCCCGGGCCAACGTGACGATGCAGATCGCAGCGCTAACCCGCGCCGAAGCCGATCTCGCCAGCGCCCAAGCCAACCTCGAAAACCGACGGGCGACGGACGACGAAGCACAGCGCGAGCTCAAGCGCAAAGAAGAACTGCTGGGCCGGGGCGTCGCCTCGAACCGGGACGTCACCCAGGCCCGGGCCCTGGCCGTGAGTGCCGCCGCGCAGACCCGGGCGACCGCGGCCGCCCTGCGCTCCGCCGAGGCGCAGATCAAGGTGGCCCAGGCGCAGATCGAAAATGCCCGCGCCCAGGTCCAGCAGCGCGAAGCCAGCGTCGAGCAAGCCATGATCGACCTGGAGCGCACCTACATCCGCGCGCCGGTCAACGGTGTGGTGATCAACCGTCAGGTCAGCCTGGGCCAGACCGTGGCCGCGAGCCTCAACGCACCGGTGTTATTTACGATCGCGCAGGATCTGCGCCAGATGCAGGTCGAAGCGAATATCGACGAGGCCGACATTGGCCAGATCCGCGCCGGACAGGACGTCGACTTCACGGTCGACGCCCATGCCGACCGCACCTTCCGCGGGCGTATCGAACAGGTCCGCCAGGCGCCCCAGGTGGTGCAGAATGTCGTCACCTATACCGTCATCGTGTCGGCCGATAACAGCCAGCAGCTCTTGCTGCCGGGGATGACCGCCAACGTGAACGTGGTGTTGGATCGACGCAGCGACGCCCTCCGGGTGCCCAACGCCGCGTTGCGCTTTCGCCCGCAGGATGCGCCCGGCACGGACGGCGATGCCTCACCCGCTGCGCGGCAGGCCGGAGGCAGCGGTGGGCCGCCCGGCGCGGGCGGCAACCCGGCGGAGCAGTTCGCGCGGCTGGTGGGCACCCTTTCCCTGACCCCAGAACAGCAGGCGCAGGTGCAGCAATTCGGTCAAGAACTGCGGGCTCGGTTGCAAAGTGTGCGGACCCAGGGCGGCGGCCAAGAAGAGATCGCCAGCGCCGCCCGCGAGGGGCGCCAGCGGTTCAACCAACAGCTCCTGGCGATCCTGGACGAGACCCAGCGCGTGCGATTCGCTGAGTTGACGGCGCAGCGCCGCGCAGCAGGGGCCAATGCGGTGCGCACCGGACGGATCTGGGTGCTCGACGGGGACGGCAACCCGAAGGCCGTAGCGATCCGCTACGGCATCACCAACGGCACGCTGACGGAAGTCGTCGAGGGCGAGATCGCCGCCGGTGACCGCGTCATTGTCGGCGCCGTTGCCCCCACTGAGCGCGCCGGCCTGTCGGGCATTCGGTTCTAGGGCGGCGCGGTGGCCGACGGCCTCATTCAAACGCACGACCTCGCGCGCCTGTACCATCTGGGCGATACCATCGTCCCGGCGTTGCGCGGGGTAACCCTGGGGATCGCGGGCGGCGAATTCGTTGCGGTGATGGGACCCTCGGGGTCCGGCAAGTCGACCTTCATGAACTTGATCGGCTGCCTCGACCGGCCCACCAGCGGCAGCTACAGCCTTGCCGGCGAGAACGTGGCGGCGATGGACAGCGATGCGCTGGCGACGATCCGCAATCGCAAGATCGGGTTTGTCTTCCAAACCTTCAACCTACTGGCCAGGACGTCGGCCCTGCAAAACGTCGAGATGCCGCTGCTCTATAGCGGAATCGCCGGCGCGGCGCGCAAAGAAAGGGCCGCCGCCCGGTTGCACGACGTCGGCTTGGGCGATCGGATGGATCATACGCCCAGTCAACTCTCCGGCGGGCAACAGCAACGGGTGGCGATCGCCCGCGCCCTGGTCAACGACCCGGTGTTGGTGTTGGCGGACGAACCCACAGGCGCGCTCGACAGCCGCACCGGCGTCGAAATCATGGCGATCTTCCAGGACCTGAACGCCGCCGGCATTACCATCGTCATCGTCACCCACGAGCCCGACATCGCCCGCTATGCCAAACGCATCGTCACCTTCCGCGACGGCGTCGTGCTGGAGGACATCCCGGTGGACGATCGGTTGTCGGCGCGCGCGATCCTTGCGGCCTGGGCGACCCCGGCGGCGGCGCAATGAACCTGCTGGCCACTATCGCCGTCGCGCTGCGCGCCCTGCGGGTCAACGCGTTGCGCAGCGGCCTGACGATGCTGGGGATCATCATCGGGGTCGCCGCGGTGATCGCGATGGTCGCGGTCGGCGCGGGCGCCCAGGACCGGGTCAACCAGCAGATCGAGAGTTTGGGCGCGAATCTGTTGATCGTCTTCAATTCCTCGGGTCGGCAGGGCGGCGCGCGACTTGGCGCCGGATCGCGCCTGAGTCTGACGCTGGACGATGCGCGGGCGCTCCAAACCGAAATCGACGCGGTGGCCTTCTCGGCACCGACAGTGCGCGGCAGCACGCAACTGATCTACGGCAACCTCAATTGGTCGACCAGCACCCAGGGCACGACGCCGGAATATTTCATCGTGCGCGAGTGGCCGGTCGTGGAGGGCCGCGCCCTAAGCGCCGACGACGTGCGGCGCTCGGCCAAGGTCGCGGTGATCGGGAAAACCGTTGCCGACAATCTGTTCGTCGACCAAACGCCGATCGGCGAAACCATTCGCATCAAGAGGGTACCGTTCGAGGTGATCGGTGTGCTCGCACCCAAGGGACAAAACTCGTTCGGCCAGGATCAAGACGACGTTGTCTTGATCCCGATCAGCACCGCGCGCACACGCGTTCTGGGCACGAGCGCCCGGTCGCGGCCCGACTCGGTCAGCGTTATTTCGGTCAAGGCGGTCAGCGCCGATCGGATGACCGAGGCCGAAGCGGCCGTCAACGAACTGCTGCGCCAGCGCCATAGCATCGGACCCGGCGAGGAGGACGATTTCACGGTGCGCAACCTGTCGGAGATCACCAGCGCGCGGGCCGAGAGCCAGCGCATTCTGACGTTGCTGCTGGCGGCGGTCGCCTCCATCGCACTGCTGGTCGGCGGCATCGGGATCATGAACATCATGCTGGTCTCGGTCACCGAACGGACCCGCGAGATCGGCCTGCGCATGGCGGTGGGCGCGCGCCGGCGCGACATTCTGGTGCAGTTCCTGGTCGAGGCGGTGACGCTGTGTTTGATCGGCGGCCTCGTCGGCGTCATCGCCGGCCTCGGTGGCGCGGCGCTGGTCGCCAATCTGGCCGGCTGGCCAGTCCTCATCGAACCCCTGGCGCTGGTGATCGCGGTGGCGTTCTCGGGCGCCGTCGGCGTGTTCTTCGGCTACTACCCGGCCCGCAAAGCCGCCCGCCTCGATCCCATCGACGCGCTTCGGTACGAGTAGGCGTGCGACGTTGCCGCGCGGCGCCCTCGATGAGGTGACGGAAATCTAGCAGGCCGGTAATTTGCCGGTATGCTCGAACAAACAAAGCCCCGTCCCCGCCGGATCGCCATCGTCGGCAACGCCGGCGCCGGTAAATCGCGACTCGCAGCGCAGATCGCCAAGGCGGCAAACCTACCGTTGATCCACCTCGATCAACATTTTTGGTCCGCCGGTTGGGTGATGGTGGGCGATGCGGCCTTCACCGCGCGCCACGCAGACCTGATCGCGCAGCCGGCATGGGTAATCGACGGCAACTATGCACGCACGCTGGCCGAGCGAGCCGAGGCCGCCGACCTGATCATCGTCCTGGACCTACCGCGTTGGCAATGTCTGTGGGGTGTGGTGACGCGAGTTGTTGCTAGCTATGGCCGTGTGCGCATCGATATGCCGCCAGGGTGCCCGGAGCGGTTCGACCTTGGGTTTCTTCGCTATGTGTGGGCTTGGAAGACGACACGCCGCGCACAGACGATGGCGCAGCTCGAGGCAGCGGTTGCTGCGGGAAAGGTTGTCGTCGCGCTGCGACGGCGCGATCTCCGGCAGATTTGGCGCGCGTTGGGCATGGAACCGTCGACGGCGGAGTGATGATCCCTCCCCCTGCTCGCAGGGGGAGGTCGCGGCGCGTCAGCGACGCGGG
>CAYGKG010000015.1:0-23754 GCA_964350495.1 uncultured Alphaproteobacteria bacterium | reverse complement strand
TGATGATCCCTCCCCCTGCTCGCAGGGGGAGGTCGCGGCGCGTCAGCGACGCGGGAGGGGGTTGCCCCCAGAACGTGACGCCGTGCGACAAATTGGGGCCGGCCCGACCCCTCCTAACCTCCCCCTCCGCTTCGCGCAGGGGGAGGGATTATTTCCGCATCCCTAGAGCGCGACCGTGCGGCAGGGCCCCGCCCTCAGTCCTCCAAGAGGATCAGCAGGTCCTTGGTATCGACGCGGGTGCCGGCCGGGGTGACGATGTCGGCAACCTTGCCGGCGCGGTCGGTGTAGACGGCGGTTTCCATTTTCATCGCTTCGATGGTGAGCAGGCGGTCGCCGGCGGCGACGGTCTCGCCCTTGGCGACGCCGACGCTGACCACGAGGCCCGGCATCGGCGCGGCGATGTGCAGCGGATTGCCATCGTCGGCCTTGAGCCGTTTGACCGCATCGGCGGCGAGCGATTCATCGGCGACGCGCACCGTGCGCGGCTGCCCGTTGAGTTCGAAGAAGACGTTGCGTTCGCCCTTTTCGTTGGGTTCGCCGACCGCGAGGCGGCGGATCACCAGCGCCTTGCCGCGTTCGATTTCGACGACGAGTTCGTCGCCTTCCTCGGGCCCGTAGAAGAACGTCGGGGTCGGCAGCGCGCTGACATCGGCGAACTCGCGGCGGTGGTCGGCGTATTCGGTGAAGACCCGCGGATACATCAAATAGGAGGCGAGTTCGCGGTCGTCGATCTGGCGGTGGACCTTCTTTTCGGCCTCTGCCCGCGCCGCATCGAGATCGACCGGGTCGAGCACTTGGCCGGGGCGCACGGTCAGCGGTTCGCGGCCCTTCAGCACCTTCTTTTGCAACGCCTTGGGAAAGCCACCGTGGGGCTGACCGAGGTCGCCGTGGAACAGTTCGACAACCGATTCGGGGAAGGATATTTCGTGATCGGGATCGAGAACGTCCGCCGGGGTCAGTTCGTTGGTGACCATGTAGATCGCCATGTCGCCCACGACCTTGGACGTCGGCGTGACCTTGACGATATCGCCGAACATTTCGTTGACCTCGGCATAGGCATGGGCGACTTCGGGCCAGCGCCACGCGTCGATGCCGACGGCGCGGGCCTGTTCGCGCAGGTTGGTGTACTGGCCGCCCGGCATCGCATGTTCGTAGACTTCCGCCATGCCCGAGCGCAGATCGCTTTCGAACGCCGCGTAGTAGCGCCGCACACCCTCCCAGTAGCTGGCCAGGCCACGCAGGGTGCCGCGGTCGAGACCGGGGTCGCGGTCGGTGCCCTTGAGCGCCTCGCAGATCGCGCCGAGGTTGGGTTGCGACGTCAGGCCCGACATCGAATCCATCGCCGCGTCGGCGGCATCGACACCGGCGTCGGCTGCCGCCAACACGCTGGCCGCCGCAATGCCCGAGGTGTCGTGGGTATGGAAATGGATCGGCAGGCCGATCTCTTGCTTGAGCGCCGTCACCAGTTGGCGCGCGGCGGCCGGCTTGCACAGGCCCGCCATGTCCTTGATGCCGAGGATATGGGCACCGGCCTTTTCCAGTTCCTTGGCCATGTCGACGTAGTACTGGAGCGTGTATTTGGTCTCGTTCGGATCGGACAGATCGCCGCTATAGCAAATCGCGGCTTCGCATAGCTTGCCGGTGTTGCGCACCTCGTCGATCGCGACGCGCATGTTCTCGACCCAGTTGAGGCAATCGAAAATCCGAAACACGTCGATCCCGGCGTCGCCGGCCTGTTGGATAAAATAACGCACGACATTGTCGGGATAATTGGTGTAACCGACCGCGTTGGCCGACCGCAGCAGCATCTGCGTCATGATGTTGGGCATCGCCCCACGCAATTTGGCGAGCCGGTCCCACGGGTCTTCCTTCAAGAACCGCATCGCGACATCGAAGGTAGCGCCGCCCCAACACTCGACCGACAACAGTTCGGGCAATGCGCGCGCATAGACAGGCGCGATTCGCGCCATGTCGTGGGTGCGAAACCGCGTCGCCAACAGCGACTGGTGCGCATCGCGGAACGTCGTATCGGTGATCAACAGCCGCTTTTGGTCGAGCATCCACTGCGCGAAGCCTTCGGGGCCGAGTTCGTCGAGACGATTGCGCGACCCCGGCGGCGGATCGAAGTCCGGGACGGCCGGCATGTGCGGCGGCGGAAAGCTCGTGGGCCGGACGCGGCCCTTGACCTCGGGGTTGCCGTTGACGATGACGTTGCCGAGGAACGACAGAAGGCGGGTAGCGCGGTCGCGGCGCGGTTTGAAGTCGAACAGCGACGGCGTTTCGTCGATGAAGCGTGTGGTGTAATCCCAGGCGGTAAACCGCGGGTTGCTGACCAATTCTTCGAGGAAAACGAGGTTGGTCTTGACCCCGCGAATGCGGAACTCGCGCAGCGCGCGGTCCATCCGGCGCGCCGCCTCCTCGGCCGACGGCGCCCAGGCGGTGACCTTTTCCAGCATGGAATCGTAGAACGGGGTAATGACCGCACCCGAATAAGCCGTGCCGCCGTCGAGGCGGATGCCAAACCCGTTGGCGCCGCGATAGGCGGTGATCCGGCCGTAGTCGGGGATGAATTGGTTTTCCGGATCTTCGGTGGTGATGCGGCACTGCAGCGCGTGACCGTTGAGTCTGATCTGATCCTGGGCCGGCAGTCCGGTGGTGAGATCGCCGAGGCGGCCGCCCTCCATCACCTTGATCTGCGCCTTGATCAGATCGACCCCGGTGACCTGTTCGGTCACGGTGTGTTCGACCTGGATGCGCGGGTTGACCTCGATGAAATAGAACGCGCCGGTCTTCGAATCCATCAGGAACTCGACCGTGCCGGCGCAGGAGTAGCCGACGGTGTGCGCCAGTCGCAGCGCCGCGGCGGTGAGATCGGCACGCTGCTTTTCGGTGAGGTAGGCGGCGGGCGCGCGTTCGATGACCTTTTGATTGCGCCGCTGTAACGAACAGTCGCGCTCGAACAGATGAACGATGTTGCCGTGGAGGTCGCCGAGAATCTGCACCTCGACGTGCCGCGCCCCTTCGACGAATTTTTCAAGGAAGACCTCGTCGTTGCCGAAGGCTGCGTTGGCCTCGCGCCGGCCCGATGCGACCTGTTCCAGCAGGTCGCTTTCCTCGCGCACCAGGCGCATACCGCGGCCCCCGCCGCCCCAGCTCGCCTTGAGCATGATGGGATAGCCGACCTCGGCCGCAAGGCGGACGACTTCGGCGTCATCGTTCGGCAGGGCGCCGGTGGCGGGCACCATCGGGACATCGGACTCCGCTGCTAAGGCCCGCGCCTGCACCTTGTTGCCCAGCGCGCGCATGACATCGGGGTTCGGCCCGATGAAACGGATTCCCGCCTTAGCGCAGGCCGCGGCGAACTCGGGATTTTCGGACAGGAAGCCGTAGCCGGGATGGATTGCATCGACACCGGCCTCGCGGGCGATGCGCAATACGCTGTCGATATCGAGATAGGCTTGGACCGGGCCCTTGCCCTCGCCGACAAGATAAGCTTCGTCGGCCTTGAAGCGATGCAGCGCGAAGCGGTCTTCCCGCGAATAGATCGCGACCGTGCGCAGGCCGAGTTCGGTGGCCGCGCGGAAGACGCGAATCGCGATTTCGCCGCGATTGGCCACGAGTATTTTGCGGATCTTTTTGTCTTGGCGATTGGGCATGGGCGCGACCTTAGGTCCGCCCTCAGCGTCTGTCCATCGCCTCTAGCGCGGCATGAAAGGCGGCCGGACGGCGGGCGGCCGATCTCGAAAAGGTCTACACGGGCGCCGTGTAATCCCGCCACCGGCCTGCGGAATGCCGATGGAAAACCTCGGCGCGTTCACGTTTAAGGGAATCGAACAACCGCAAACGGTCTTCGGCCTTCCGGCGGCGGCCCCCTAACGACCGAAAAATCCCGCCACCATGCGGCCCAGCGCCACCCCGAGAAACTGTGCGATCAACCCGGCCACCGGAATGCCGATCCAGGGCGGAAACGAAACCGATGCAATCACTGTGGCCCACTGCGCGACGGGAATCGCACCCACGAAGCCGGCGATCACGCCCCAGCGCATGCGGCGGCTTTCTTCGCGGCGCAGCGCATAGGTCAAGAACGTGCCCGAGAGAAAACCGAAAAACACGTAGGGCGCGATTTCGTCCTGCACGTTGATCAGCGCGTTCTCGCCGAAGCGCGCCGTGAGAATGGCGATCTGGAGAAGCGGCCAGCCGATCGTCAGACCGGCAACCACGATGGCGCGTCCCCTCACGGCGATCTCCCTAAGCGTCGGTCAGCGGACCGGTGGGATCGCGAGCGACCCGGTCGGCGACTTCTTCGCAGGTGCGGGCGTTTTCTTCCATCTCGGCGGCCACCTCGGGATTCTCGGCGCCGATCACCCGGTAGTGCGCGGCGACATCGCGCAGCAGGCGCGCGGCGAGGTCGGCGTTGGTGGGGGCCCGTTTCGGCATGGCCGGGGCGCGCTAGCCCTTGAGCCGGTCGCTGAAGTGCTTGCGCACTTTGGCGACCTTGGGCATCGAGATGTGGGCGATATAAGGCTGGTCGGGATTCAGCGCAGCGTAATTCTGGTGGTAGCCCTCAGCCTCGAAGAACGTTTTGAGCGGCTCCAACGTCGTGACAATGGGGTCGGCATAGACCTTGGCAGCGTTCAACTGATCGATATAGGCAGCGGCGACGCGGCGTTGGGTCTCGTCGGCGTAGAAGATGGCCGATCGGTACTGGCGGCCACGGTCGTTACCCTGCCGATTGAGTTGGGTAGGGTCGTGCGCGACCGAGAAGAACACCTTGAGAATTTGACCGAAGGCGATCCGCGCCGGATCGAAGCGCACCATGACGACCTCCGCATGGTCGGTCGTGCCCGAACAGACGGCGCGGTAGTCGGCCGTCTCGGGCGTGCCGCCGGCATAGCCCGAAGTGACTTGCAACACGCCGTCAAGCTGGCGATAGACCGCCTCGACGCACCAAAAGCAGCCGCCGCCGAGAACGGCGGCACCCTCGGCACCGGGGTCGAGATCGTCGGCGATGTCGGGAAAGTCTTCGGGTGCAATACGCGGCACCGAACAGAAATTCATGGTCTGACTCACTTCATCGAAGGAAAGGTGTATTCGGCGCCCGCGCGGATGCCGGTCGGCCAACGGGCGGTCACCGTCTTCAGCTTGGTATAGAAATGCACGCCGTCGGGGCCGTGAATCGAATGGGCACCGAACAGCGAGCGCTTCCACCCGCCGAACGAATGGAACGCCATCGGCACCGGGATGGGCACGTTGATCCCGACCATACCCGCCTGCACGCTGGAGGAGAACTCGCGCGCGGCATCGCCGTCGCGGGTGAAGATCGCCGCGCCGTTGCCGTATTCGTGGGCATCGACCAGTTTCTTCGCGTTGTCGAAATCGGGCGCACGAACGACCGACAGGACAGGACCGAAAATTTCCTCGCGATAGATGCTCATGTCGGGGGTGACGTTGTCGAATAGGGTGCCGCCGACGAAATAGCCGCCTTCGTATCCCTGCAAGCGCGTCTCGCGCCCATCGACAAGGAGGTCGGCGCCTTCCTTTACGCCAGCATCGATATAGCCGCGCACCTTGTCGTAATGCTGCTTGGTGACGAGCGGGCCCATTTCTGAATCGGGGTCGGTACCGGGGCCGACCTTGAGCGCGTTGATGCGCGGCACCAACCGCTCGATCAACGCATCCCCGGCGCTGCCGACGGCGACCGCGACCGAAACCGCCATGCACCGCTCGCCTGCCGAACCGAAGGCGGCCCCCATCAAGGCGTCGGTCGCCTGATCCATGTCGGCGTCGGGCATCACGACCATGTGGTTCTTGGCCCCGCCCAGGGCCTGGACCCGCTTACCGGCGGCCGAGCCGGTGCGATAGATGTGTTCCGCGATCGGGGTCGAGCCGACAAAGCTGATCGCCGCGACGCGGGGGTCTTCCAGCAAGGTTTCCACCGATTCGCGATCGCCGTTGATCAGATTGAAAACCCCGTCGGGCAATCCCGCGTCGTGCAGCAAATCCGCCATGAACAACGGCGCGGAAGGATCCTTCTCGGACGGCTTGAGGACGAAGGTATTGCCGCAGGCGATGGCGATCGGAAACATCCACATCGGCACCATCGCAGGGAAATTGAACGGGGTAATCCCGGCGCACACGCCGACCGGTTGGCGCGACGACCACGAATCGACGTTGGTGCCGACGTTCTCGGAGAATTCGCCCTTCAGCAAGTGCGGAATGCCGCAGGCAAACTCGACCACCTCGAGACCGCGAGCGATCGACCCGCCGGCGTCGGGCAGGGTCTTGCCGTGCTCGGCGGTGACCAGCGCCGCCATCTCGTCTTTGTGGCGTTCCATCAAATCCTTGAAACGGAACAGGACGCGGGCGCGCTGCACCGCGGGCGTCGCAGACCAACCAGCAAGGGCCGCTTGCGCGGCGCCGATCGCGAGGCGCGTTTCGTCGGCACTGGCAAAGGGCACTTCGGCTTCCTGTTCGCCGGTGGCCGGATTGTAGACCGCCCCGACCCTGCCGCTTTGCCCCGAAACCTTCTTGCCGTTGACGAAATGATGCAGCGTTTTCATGCCCGCCCTTCCAATGATGCTTTATGTCGTCCGCTTGGGCGGCTCCACCCAGCCTTGCGCGGATTAGAGCGCACCGAACAAGACCCGTCACCCCTTGGCGGGCGGCGGGCTATTCGGTGGCGCGCCGCCGCTCGGCTTCGGCGTATTGGTCTTGGGTCATGATCTTGCGCAACAGATCGAGCTGCTCTGCGGCGCGCGCGTGACCCTGCGCCGCCGAACGGGCAAACCAGATATGCGATTGGATCAGGTCGCGATCAAGACCGTTCCCGTCGAGGTAAAGCCCGGCGATGAAGAACTGGGCGTCCGCATTGCCGCGGGCCGCCGCCGGCTGCCAAGCAGCCAGAGCCTTGGCGTAGTCCCGCCCAAGATAGGCGGCGACGCCGGTATCCACCGAGCGGCGATCTTCGACCGACTCGAGGCTACGCGAGGGCTTCGTCGCCGGCACCGGCAGGCCGGCGTCGGGCCGCGCGGCAAGGCGGGGTCCACGCTCGGTGGCGCCGGTCCCAGGCGCGGCAACGTGACCGGACGCGGTGGCGGCCTCGCCGCGCAAGAACGGCTGCACCGGTACAGAAGCCCGCTGCGCCTCGGCGACCAGCAAATCGGGGACCGGTTGAATCGGTGCGCCGGCGGTCTGCCGGGGTGCGCGGCGGAGGAACGGCAAGGGCGCGACGTCGTCGTCGGCCTTTTCCAGTTCGGTCAGGAGCGCGGCGCGGTCACGGTAATAGCTTGGGATTGCGCTGGGCGCGCGGGCCAGCGTCGCCGCGTCCGCTGCCGCCAGGAGCGCGGTAACGCGTTTCGCTCGGCCGACAGGATCGCCGGCCCGCGGCGTATCAACGACGGCAAGCGCGCCGGTTGCGGCCTCTTCGCGCAGGAACACCGGTACATCGGGCTTGGCCGGCGCCGGCAAGACGGCGGCACTTGTTTCCGCCGGTGCCGGCGCATCGGGTTTCGACGGGGCGGGACGCGGCAGCGCAGCCTCGCGGCGCAGCAGGTCCGGGACGGGCTGGGCGACGGCAGCTTCAGCGGCGAGGAACGGCGGCGCCGGTTTGGGACTGATCGCGGCGAGTTTCGCGGTCGGCGCGGCGGCCGGTTGGGCCGATTGGGCTTCCTGGGCGAGGAAGCCGGGCAGCGGCGCACCGGGCGCGCCGCCGACAATAACGGCCTCTTCCGTGTCGTCGTGTTCGACCGCCGCGGCTTCCCGCTGCAAGAACACCGGAATGGGTTTGGCCGCGACCGGAACGTCGCGCGCAGGATCGGCAGGCGCGATGCGGGGCACGGCGAGTGCAGCAATCCGCACCGGATCGGGCTGGACGATGGGAACCGGCACGAACTCGATCCGCTGCGCGGCCGCGGCCTCGGTACTGCGGCGCAAGTAATAAAGCGGAATTCGCGGCTCGACCGCTAGGGCGGCCGGGGCGGTTTGGACCGGCCCTGCCGGATCGGGGTTTTGTCCCGGGAGAATCGCCAGTTGCCGCAACGCCTGCGCCGGTTTGTCGCCAGGAACGGGCAACTGCGATTCGCGCGCGAGAAACGCCGGGCGTTTGGACGGCGCCGCAGGAGGCGCCTTCTCGGGTGGCGGCGCAACGACGGCGTGGACAGGCGCTGCGGCGAGCTTCGGCGGAACGACCGGCGCGGTTTCGAGCTGCAACGCCACGGGAATGTCGCGCGGGACAAGATAGCTGTTGGGGCCGAACCGCGGCACCAGATCCAGGCCCGGCGGCGGCGTCATTGCCTCGCGTTGAATAAAGAACGGCACTGCCTTTGGCGCCACCGTCGGCGGCACGACCAGCGCCGCCGGTGTCGGTTCCTTACGCGCCGGCAACGGCGGCGGCGGCGGCGCCACCACGGCAGCGACTTGAACCGGTGCCACCGGGACCGCCGGCGGTTGGGGTGCCTGCGGGCGCGCCGCTTCGGCCTTCAAGAAGGGCGCGGGCGGCACCGTGGCGACGGGGTTCGTCGGTACCGATGCCGGCGCGGACGGCTGCCGGGCCGCGGCGGCCTCGGTCTTGAGGAACGGTGCCACCGGCACCTCGATCCTGGCCGCCGACGCCTGGGGCACCGTAACCGGGGGCGGCGCGGGCCGTGCGGCAGGCGCCGCTGCGGGCCGCGGTTCAGGCGCGCCACCAAGGGCGGCGCGGACCGGCTGGTCCTCGCGCTTCGGTTTGGGCGGCGCCTGGAGGAAGGCAGGCCGGCGCAGGCCGGTTGTCTCCGGCGCCGACGCGGGTAGGTCGGCGATTTGCTGTTCGGCCGCCCGCGGCTCGGGGCGAACCGCGAAACGCGCCGCCGGCGTCCCGGCGATGGTCGCGGGCGACGGCCGCGCGGTCAGGGCCTCGGTCAGTTTGTCGGGTGTGCGTCTGGTCTCGGTCGCCGGCAGCGCGGTAGCGACCTCGACTGGCGCCGTGGCAGCGGGCTGAGCCGGTTGCGGGTCCGGCGCGGGTGCCGGGTCGCGATTGAGCAGCCGGGTCGGCAAGTAGTCCTCGGCCCGCGCGGTCTGACTCGGCACAGCGAGCGTCGCACGGGTCGGTGCGCCACCGGCAGCCGGCGCAACCGACTCCGAGAGGATCGCCGCAAGACGGTCGCTCGCCTTGTCGTGTCCGCCTTCGGCGGCTTCGCTGAACCAGCGGGCCGCCTGCCGGGTGTCCCGGGGCACGCCGTAGCCCTGTTCAAGCATCAGCGCGAGGTTGTACTGCGAAATCGTGTGGCCTTGTTCGGCCGCCTTGGCGAACCAGGATGCAGCGCGCACGGGGTCGCGTTCGACCCCCTCGCCGCGCAAATACATCACCCCCAAATTCGCCTGGGCGCGCGATAGCCCCTGGTCTGCGGCAAGGCGGTACCAATTGGCAGCGACCTTGAGGTCCATCGGGACGCCCAGGCCAAGGCGGTAGAGCTGGCCGATATTGCGCTGCGCCGCGGCATTGCCGGCCCGCGCCAGCGGGAGCCATTCGTTGTAGGCGCGCTCGTAATCGCCCGATTCGTAAGCCAACGTTCCGTCGGCGAAGTCGGCATAGGCCGGCGCCCCGGCAACGCTGACACCCGTCGCAATCAGAAACAGCGCGGTCGTGCCGAGCAGCGCGTGGCGGCGGAGCGTTCTTCGTTTGAGCGGCGGCGTATGCATCAGTTGTCGGTCAACTTCCATGTGCCGTCGGTTTCGCGACAGGCGGTTCCCAACGCTTCCTCGGTAACAGTACCCGACACGAGAGTCTGGGTGAACTCCCGACAATAGGTGCCGCTGGCGGTCTGGAAGGTCCGGCGCGGCGCGATGACGCCGTAACGCGCCGATTGCGGGTTGCGCCAGGTGCTTTCGTTGCCAATGGGAACGGTTTCCAGCGTGGTCTGGGTCGTCCGTTCGAGCGCCAGTTGGTCGGCCGCGGTGATCGCTTTACCGGTCTCGGATTCGAGCAACTTTCCCAAGATCAGCGTGCTTTCGCGGATCGCCGGCTCGGCAACCGGCGCCAGCACGGCCGATGCCGCGGATTCGGCTTCGCGGTCGCCGTCCAACAGGCCGCCCAAGCGGGCCCGCTCGTCGCGGTCGGCGCACGCAGCAACCGCCAGCGCCATGATCGCCAGAATACCCAAGCGGATCGGTGTCATTTCGGCCCTCGGTCGACGCGCGGCGGAACATCGGAGTGTCGCCGTAAAACTCTACTCCGAGGTTAACCGCGCCCTCTAGCGTCTTATTATGACAAAATAATTGCCGGTGTGGCAAATCGGCAGGGGGCTACGCCATGCCCAGCATGTCGCGGGTTTCTGCGGGGGTTGCCGGCTCCCGTCCCATCGCTCGCGCGAGACCGACAAAGGCGCGAATCACGGCGCCGTTCGTCGGTTGGCCCAGTTCAAGATAGGGATAGTCGCCCAAGCCGACGGCAAGGTGCCCGCCCTGTTCGCACGACAGCGCGGCGGGCCCGAAGAGGTTGCCGATCTTGTTCGAGACCGACCACAGGATCTTGCGATGGCGCGGCAGGAAATCGAGGTGCGCCTGCAGACCGCGAACGGTGCCCGGATGTCCGCCAAAAATGCCGCTATCGGTGAGCGAGAACAGCAAATAGACCGGCTCGTCGACCAGGCCCATATCGAGAAATGCCTCGATCGTGCGGGTAAAGGGAACTGTCCAAGAGACCAGTTCCGGCTTGACACCAAGGTCGCGCATGCGCCGGGCGAAGAATTCCAAAGTCCCGATCGTGTTGACGTAGGCGAGGCTGTCGGAGGTATAGGCGCGCTGACGCGCATCGTAGCGATCGACGTTGGTGGACCCCATGTCGATCGGCGCGAAATCGGGCTTGAGGATCGGATCGTCCTGCGATTCGACGATGTGGCGCAACCGCGCCTCGTCGCCCTTGATCGTCACTTGACCCAGCGTCGGATGCACCATGATGTCGCTGGCAGCGCGAATGCGGCGTAGCGCGTCGTTGTAGACCTGGGGATCGTGGCAAGGCGAGCCATCGGGGTTGCGCACGTGATAATGGACGATCGAAGCGCCTTCGGCGCGGCAGTCGGCGGCGGCTTGCGCGATCTCCTTCGGCGTCCACGGCACGTGGGGATTTTCGTCGCGCATCATGTATTCGTTGATTCGCGCTTCGATAATGATTTTTTGCGCCATCTTGCCTCTCGCCTTCGTGAAGCCATCATAGCGATCCGTGAGGATTCGGTCTTCCCGCCCTCCCTACTATGGGCCCGGTCCCCTCGACTGGAGCAAACGCTATGGCATTCCCGACTTGGACGACTGTTGTAACGGGCACCGCAATCGGTGCCGTCATCGGCATCGCTGCGCTGTCGATGGGCGATGTACCCGCGCGCGCCGAGACCGCCGGCAAGCCGGTGGTCGTCGAGTTGTTCACCTCGCAAAGTTGCTATTCCTGTCCGCCCGCCGAGGCCTTTCTCACCGAACTCGCGGACCAGCGCGACGACGTCATCGCGCTGGAGTGGCATGTCGACTATTGGGACCGTCTGGTCTATCGCGGCAGCGCCTGGAAGGACGTTTTCTCGGACCCCGCCTTCACCGAACGCCAGCGCCTTTACGCCGATCGGGTCAAGGGCCGCGGCTACAGCTACACGCCGCAAATGGTGATCGGCGGTACCCGCGAAGCCGTTGGCAACGACCGTGCCGCCGTAACCGCGGCCATCGGCGCGGCCGCCAAACAGATACCTTTGTCGGTGCGCGCAACACCGCAACCCGGCGGGACGCTCGAAATTGCGGTCGACGGCACCCATGACGACACCGCCGCGATCTGGGTCGTCACTTACCTCAAGTCCCACACCACCGAGGTGGTCGGCGGCGAGAACAAAGGAAAGACGCTCGCCAATAACCACGTCGTGCGCAGCATCGAACGAGTCGGCGACTGGAGCGGCCCGCGCACGGCAATGTCGGTGCCCCTGACCCTGGAACCGGGACACGGCTGTGTCGTCTTGGTCCAAAGCGACACGCAGGGGCCGGTGCTGGGCGCGGCGCGGTGTGCCGACGAGGGCGCGAGCTAAGTGACGCCCGGGCCATCGAGCCCGTAAAGCCCACGCAGCGCAGCGCCCCTTCGTCGCCACCGTCGAAAGACCGCGTTATGATCGCGCGCGGCGGCAGTCCGGCGCACCTTGGACGCGGCGAAGGGACGGTCGATCCCGACATGACAGCAGCAGTAATCTTCGATCTCGACGGCGTGCTCGTCGACAGCGAACGACTGATCGGGCACGAAGTCTGCGCTGCGCTGGCGGTGCACGGCTACGCGCTGGACCCAAACCGCTACCATGAACGGTTTCACTATGTGCGCCTTGAGCACATGGCCGAGCAGGTCATGGACGAATCCGGGATCGTCCTGCCCGACGACTTTATCGCCCGGCTCCGCGCCCGCCTCCAGGAAGCCTACCAAACCGACCTGAACGCGGTGGCGGGGGCCGCCGATATGCTTAGGACCATCGGCCTGCCGGTGGCGGTCGCCTCGGGCAGCGTGCCGGAGGGGATCGACCTCAAGCTCAAACGCACAGGGCTGTACGATTTTTTTGCGCCGCACGCCTATAGCGTGTTCGAGGTTGGCAACCGCAAGCCCGCGCCGGATGTCTTTCTGTTCGCCGCCGAACGACTCGGCGTCGCCCCCGAAGCCTGTGTCGTCGTCGAGGATGCCGCACCGGGCGTCGTCGCCGGGAAGGCGGCAGGGATGCGCGTGCTGGGCTTCACCGGCGGCGGCCACGACTATCCCGGTCTCGCCGGCAAACTACGCGACGCCGGCGCCGAAACCGTCTTTGCCGACCTCAGCGAATTGCGCAACCTGATTTGACGCTTTGACGCTTGGATGTGCGGCCCTGGGGCCGCCGCCGGTCAACCCTCGAAGGACAAACCCTTCTCGGCCAGCAGCGCGAACAAGGCAGGATCGACATTCTTTTCGTGTGCGTCCTTGAGCTGAATGAGGGATGCGAGCGGCGCTTCGATGTGATGGAACAGCCGCCAACCGTCGGGCTTGCGCCGCAGCAGCGTCGTCGCCCGCACCGTGCCCCCGATCGGCCGCGGGTAAAGTCGGTTGTTGTAGATGAACACGTTCCAGCTGAGCGTATAGAAGGCGTGCGCGACGTCGGGCGCAATTGCGCGAACGCGGAGATCCGACAACCGAATGAAATGCTCCGAACGGCGTGGCTCCGAAACCTGCCAATAGCGCGCCAGGGCGTCCCACCCGACCAGCGCCGGCGATTCCTCGGCGACATAGATCGGTTCGGCTTCGTCCGGATCCCATAGCCCGCGCACGGCATCCATCTCCCACGCATTCCAGTGTGCGACGTAGCGATCCAACAGGGTGCCGATCTCGTCTTTCAGGTCGCTCATTGCCAATCTCCAGCGGTCCGGGGGCGTCCATAGTTGCGCCAACCCCGGCGAAATGGAACCATGCCGCATTGCAGCGGTTCGAGATTCCCGTGTACGCCCTTTTCTTGCGCCCATTCCTGACCGTCATCGCCGCCGTTTTCGTGTTGAGCGGCGCGGAACACGCGAAGGCACAGACAAGTGCGTCGCAGTTCATCGCCGACCTCGGACAGCAAGCGATCGCCACGCTGCAATCCACCGCCGGTAGTTTGGAACAGCGCGAACAGCAGTTTCGTCAGGTTCTGGCCCAGAATTTCGATGTACCGTTTATCGGTCGGTTCGTCCTTGGCCAAAGCTGGCGTCGCGCCACGCCGGACCAGCAGGCCGACTACTTGGCGTTGTTTGAAGATTTTCTCGTCCTGACCTACTCCCGGCGGTTGGGCGGCTACGCCGGCGAGCGCTTGGCCGTCGTCGGTGAGCGGGACGCCGGCGACCGCGATACCGTCGTCCGCACCCAGATCGACCGCGCCGGCGGACCGCCGATCGATGCCGACTGGCGTGTGCGGGCGACGCCAACCGGATTCAAAATCATCGACGTCGAGGTCGCCGGCGTCAGCATGGCGTTGACGCAGCGTTCGGAATTCGCGTCGGTGGTCAACCGCAACGGAGTGAACGGCCTGATCGAAGTCCTGCGCGCACGCGCGTCGAAACTGTCCGCGACAGCGGCACGCAATTAGGGGACCGATGGTGCACAGCTTCAGACGAATGGCTGCCCTACTCGCCGCGACGGTTGCCGCGGCCACCCTGTACGGCGCTGCGGCGTCGGCCGATGTCGGCCCAGGTTGGGAGGCGTTCCAGCGGGGCGACTTCGCGGGGGCGATCGCACTATGGCAGCCGCTCGCCGACGCCGGCGACGCCCGGGCGCAATACAACCTTGGCATCATGTACGACCAAGGCCGCGGGGTCGCCCAGGACCCGGCGGCGGCGGTGCGGTGGTGGCGGGTGGCGGCGGAGCGCGGCTACGCCCCGGCGATCCACAACCTCGCCAACAGCCTGATCGCCGGCGATGGCGTCGCCCAAAACTATGCCGAAGCGGTCAGCTGGTTGGAGCGGGCGGCGGATCAAGGCTTTGCCCGATCGGTCTATACGCTAGGTAAAATGTACAGCTACGGCCTCGGCGTTGCGACCGATGGCGCCAAAGCCGTCGCCCTATTCGAACGGGCGGCCGACCTTGGGAACGCTCGCGCGCAATACAATTTGGCGCGGGCCTTCCGCGACGGCGACGGCGTCACGCCGAATCTCGAACGGGCGGCGCACTGGTATCGCCGCGCGGCGCTGCAAGGCGATGCCGCGGCGCAAGCCGCGTTGGGCCAACGCTACGCCCGCGGCGAAGGCGTGCGGCAGGACATCCAAAAGGCGTTGTACTGGACGTCGCTGGCGGCCCGCAGCGGACTAGCGCGCGCGGTCGAGACGCGCGCCGCGATGGTCCAGACGCTGGATCCGGACACCGTCCGCCGGGTCGACTTGTTCGTCTCTCAGTTTCGCCCGCTCGCCAGCCAACAATAGAGTCGCGGACCATGCATCGTTTTGTCTTGAGTCTTGTCATTGTCGTCGCCTGGGTGGGGACCGGCTGGGCGCAGAGCCCGGCCGCGCAGCAGGTAGGCGCGCAGATCGCATCGATCCTGCAACAGTCTGCGGCGGCGGGCGCACAAAGCAGTGCGCTATCGCGCGACCTGCGCGACAGCCAAGGAAGCGTGCAGGTCGTTCGCAAAGCCGACCAGGCTGCCAAACTGTCGGTCATTTCGACGGTGGTGGGGGCCATCGCCGGCGACCCGGCCAACGCCGGCGAGATTGTCGTTGCCGCGATCGGCGCGGCACCGGGTCTGCGTGATGACATCCTCAGCGCTTCGACGACCAGCTATCCGGCCTTCGCACCGGCGATCCGCGCTGCGGCGAGCGGCAGCCAATCCGTATCCACACCGCAACCGTCGGCACCGGTCGCCGTCGCGACGGCACCCCTGGCGGCAACCGCGCCGCAGCCGGCGTCGGACGCGCCGGGGAACGCCGAGCCTGCCGGCATCGCGACGATCAACGACCCGCTGGAGACGTTCAATCGCGGCGTGTTCGCCTTCAACGATGTCCTCGACCGCTTCCTTATCCGGCCCCTTGCGTTCGGGTATGGGTATGTGACGCCCGACCCGGTCAAGCAATCGGTGCGCAACTTCTTCAGCAATTTGCGCGGACCGATTCGGTTTGCCAACGACGTCCTCCAGCTCGACGACAGGGGCGCGCTGACGACCGGCGGTCGTTTCGTCGTCAACTCGACGGTCGGCATCCTCGGGTTCTTCGACGTCGCCGACCGGCTCGGCATGCCGCACCACCCGGCGGACTTCGGTCAGACCCTCAATCGCTACAGCGTGGCCAGCGGCCCCTATATCGTGCTCCCGGTGTTCGGACCGAGCACGGTCCGCCACGGCGTCGGCTTGGTCGTCGACAATTTTCTCGACCCGCTGACCTACCTCATGGACACCTACCCCCGTATCGCGGTCCGCAGCACCGAAGCGATCGTCCGGCGCGAAGCGTTGATCGCGCCGCTGGACGAATTGCGGGCGGGGTCGGTCGACTATTACGCAGCGTTGCGCGCGGCCTATTACCAGGACCGCGCTGTCGCGTTGGCCAAAGGGCAGGCACCGGTGAAAAGCGCCGCCGACGACGCCTTCGGATCGTTCGAGTAATGCCTCCGACGATGGCTCGAATCCCGCTTCTCGCCGGACTGCTGTTATTCACCGGCGCCTGTACGGCGCTGCACGAGCCGCTGGAGGAAATCAAACCGCAGGAGTCGATTCGCCTAAGCGGCACCTTCGAACCGGTCGGCCATTGCATCGAACAGGGCCTGCGCGCCCGCGATCCGAGCGGCCATTACGCGTTCGTCACTGGCGACGTCGAAGGCCGCATCGATGGCAATGGCGAATGGGAAGTCATCTTGCGCCAGGAAACCCCGACAAGTTTCCGCGCCGCGATCAAAACTTCGCTTACGAACGCGGGCGTGCCCAAGCGCCCCGCCGGGCTCACCTTGATGATCGCGCAATGCGCCGAGGGCTGAGCCGCTAAAGATCGGCGAGGAACGCGTCGATCGCCGCCCTCGCTTCGGGCTCGCTCAAACTCGGACAGTGTCCGCGGCCGGGGACGATGACTTTGCGCATATCGGGTTTGCGCCGCGCCATTTCCGCAAGCACATCCTCATCGAGGATGTCGGAGACCGCGCCGCGCACCACGAGTACGGGCTTGTCTTTCATCGCCGTCCAGCTATCCCACCAGTCGGGCGGCCGGTTGCGCGATCGGAAGACCTTGCCGTAGACCGGATCCATATCGGGAACGATCTTGCCGTCGCGCTCACGGAAAGTCTGCTTGGTGCGGGCGAGCCATTCCGCATCGCTCAGGGTGATGCCACGCTCGGCACGCTCTTTTTGCGCCGCCGCCGCCTCTTCGAAGCTGGAAAAGACCATAGGCTTGCCCATGTTGTCGTGCAGCCGTTGGCGTCCACCGGCGCCGATCACCGGTCCGACATCGTTCATCACCACGCCGGCGATCACGTCGGGCCGTTCGAGTGCAACGTGCATGGTGACGATGCCGCCGAGCGAGGTCCCAACGATGACCACTTGATCGAGTTTTTCGTGCGCCAGCAAATCGAGCACGTCGTCCCGGTCGACGAAATACGAGTAATGTTCCCAATCGGGGTCGTAGTCCGATTGCCCGTGGCCGCGCCAATCCATGCACAGGACGCGGCGGTGGGCGCGCAATCGCGTCGCCAATTCTTCGTATTGTTTCGAGTTGCCGGTCGTTCCCGACAAACACAGAACCGGAGTCTTGCCCGGCGGCCCGGCGAAATCGCGGTAATAGAGGCCAAGACCGTCGCGCGCGGTGAATCGCTTTTCGGTGAAATCGGGCATCGGGCTCTCTCCGGTTTGGGTAACGATGTCGGGCGACGGCTAGCGAAACCGGTCCGAATGTGGACCGCCGCGCTGCGTTTTCGGCGGCGACGTCGTTGCGCGTCCGTTCCCGCGCGCCATCATCGTGGGAGACGCGGGAGCAATTCGCGGCGGACGTACTGTTCGTAGGTCGTCGGCGGTCGACCGAGCAACCAACGCAGGACGTTCGAATTGCCAGGCAACCCCTGGGTGTCGTAGTGCGCGAACATGTGGGCACGGGTGTCGATCACGTGCTGCGGCATCCCGGCCGCCTGGGCCTTACGGCGGAACGTTTCCTCGGAATCCTGCGCGGCGCGGACGGGTCGTTTCAGCACCGTGGAAAGCACTGCCGCCTTGTCCTCGCACGACAGCAGCGCCGGTCCGGCAAGTTCGTAAATTGCACCGAAATGGTCGGGTTGGCCGATGACCCGGGCGGCCACCGCCGCGACATCGTCGAGATCGACCAGACTGAGTTTCGCGGTCGGGGAGAAGGCCAGCGTGTGCACGCCGCGCTCGACAATCCCGGGCCAATCGCCCGCCGTGTTCTGCATGTACGACGAGGGCTGCAAAATCGTGAAGGGGAGGCCCGATTCGATCACCGCCTCTTCGACGAACACCTTATTCCAGTGGTGGGCCAGCGCCTGCACCTGCGGATGCAACACAGAGTGATAAACGACATGGGCGACGCCTGCCGCCCGCGCCGCCGCGACAACCCGTTTGCCGAAGGCGATCTCGTCGGGATGCATGTTCGGCGGGATGTGGTAGACCGCCTCGGCGCCGCGCATAGCGCGGGCGATATCGGTGTCGCTCCCGAGGTCGGCCACCACCGGGTCGGCCCCTTGCAGGTCCGATAGCGGGCCGCCGTAACGGGTTTGCCGGGTAAGAAAGCGCACGGTGTGCCCGGCCGCGGTGAGCGCGGGCACGATCGATAGCCCGGTGCGCCCACCGGCCCCGCTGACAAATACAATCACGCTGCGTTCCTCCCTGCCGACATCGAACCACAGGCCACGACCGAGACACAATGCGCAAGGTGTCGCTGCCCGCAACACGTGCTAAGGAAGCGGCCATGGCCTTTGATTCCCTGCAACCGCAACCGCCCCGGACACCTGAAAATACCCGGATTCCCGAAGCCGCCCTAAGCTACGGGGCGACGGCGCTGGCGCGGTCGCGGGCGGCGGCCGAGACGCTTGCACCCACTATGGATATCGCTTTCGGCGAGGACGAAGACCAGAAACTCGACATCTACCGCTTGCCCGCAACGCAAAACGCGCCCGTTCTGATCTTTTTCCATGGCGGCGCCTGGGCCCACGGATACAAGGAATGGAACGGATTCATGGCGCCCGCGCTGGTCGACCTTCCGGCGGTGTTCGTCTCCGTTTCCTATCGCTTGGTGCCCGATCACAAATGGCCCGCCCCGCTTGACGACGCCTTTGCGGCGCTGCGCTGGGTGCTGGACAATATCGCCGCCTATGGCGGCGATCCCGCGCGCATCCACGTTGCCGGCTGGTCGGCGGGCGGCACGCTTGCTGCCTTGCTGGCGCTCCGGCGCGACCGCTACCGGCGTTACGGGTTGCCCGACGACGTTCTCAAGGGATGCCTGCCGACCAGCACCTCGTTCGTGTTGCGCGACACCGACCTGGCACCGGGCAACCGAGGGATCACCTATCGCGATTTTCTCTTTGCTAGCGATGACGATGCGCCGTGGGCAAGCCCCCTGAACCATGTCGCCGGGAACCTACCGCCATTCTTCATTGCATACGGCGAACTGGACTTTCCGCCGGTCCTATCGACCGGCCGCCGCATGGTTACCGCCCTCAAGGCCGCCGGAACCCCCGTCGAACACGCGGTTTATCCCGGCCTCGATCACTACGCGATGAACCTCGCCCAGGGCGACCGCGACCACGGCTGGGTCGCATCCGCCCGCGCGATGCTTGGGGCACCCTAGTCAGGATTTCGGGCGTTCGGTGCCGACCACGCCAAGATCGGCGGGACGCAATCGCAATGACGGCCGATCGATAATTCGTTCGAACCACGCGCGCAGGACGGGCCGACCGGTGCGCCAATCGAATGTGGCGTCGGCACCGTCGATCATGAGTTTTTGCAGCGGGCCGCGCAGGTCGAGGAACGACAATCCGCCGGCGAAACAGATATGCCCGATGTGAAAGACATCGTCCGAGAATGCTGCGGCATCGCGCTCCATTCGATCCAGGGTGCCGAGGATGCGGCGGCGGTTGCGGTGCATGGCCGAGGCAACGCGGTCGGGCGCCGGCTTGAGCGCATCGATCGACAGCGCCGAGACGGCGTCGAACAATCCATCGCCCAGCACCATTTGGCTGAGCGCCCGCCACCGGGTTCCGTCTTGCGGAAACAGGCGCGGGCCGGAACCGAGCGAATCGAGATATTCGCAGACCAATAAACCGCTATAGAGCGTCAAGCCGTCCTCGAGCACCAGCACGGGGTGCTTACCGAGCGGGGTATAGCCCCAAATAATGTCGTCCGGGCCGACCGGGTTGTTGACGACGAATTCGAGCTGGTCGAGGACCCCTGCTTCGTAGGCCACGACCAACACCTTGTGGATGTAGTCGTTGCCGCTGAACAGAAGCTTCATGGTCACGCGACGGTCTCGCCTTCGACGATCGCGACGACGTCGACCTCGATCATCGCCTCTTTGCTGCCAAGCCGGCTGATCTCGACGAAGGTGCCCGCGGGGTAGGGAAAGGTGAAGTACTGCTTCTTCAGGTCGAGCCAGTCCTTGCGCGCGGTTTCGATATCGGTGACATAAGTCGTGGTGTGGACGATCTTGTCCAACCCCGACCCCGCCGCCTCGAGGATCCGTTTGATGTTGGCAAAGGTCTGGTGCACCTGGGCCTTGAAATCGCCGACCCCAACGATGGCGCGCGCCTCGTTCACCGCGACCTGACCCGAAATGTAAATCATGTTGCCGACGCGGAAGCCCGCCGACAGCAGCGAGCGGTCGTGGATCTGGTCGTTCTCGAAACTGATCCGATAGGCATTGTGATCGGCCATGCGTCCCTCCCCATGCGATGCACCGCATGGTAGCGCCGATCGAACGAGACCGGCAAAAACCGATTAACGGCTAACCAGCAACGACGCTCGCGCGTGATAGAAGCGATGGCCGCCGATGGACAGCGTATGGGTCATGGTATCGGCCCAGCCCGGATGGACGCTGTCGGCATGGTAGTGGGTTGCGCGGCCGGTGGGGTCGGGTCGCAGCCCCGCCAGCACCTGCCCGGCGAGCCGCAGCGCGTGCCGCCAGTCGCGGTCGGGCGCCGGCCGGTCGGCACGCCCGTCGCAGGCAAACGAGAATTGGCACGCATTGCGCCGCGCCGCACCTTCGAAGACCACGGGGCACACCGCATCCGGGTAGTCCGGATGGGCGACCCGGTTCAGCACGACCGCGGCCACGGCATACTGCCCCCGGCGCGGTTCGCCGCGGGCTTCGTAGTAGATCGCCTGGGCAAGACAGGTCTGGTCCGCCGATACCGATTGGCCCGGCGATCCGGCCGCCAGGGCGGCAACGCCGCCCGCCATCAGGAGCGCGGCCACAGCCACCAGTTTCAGCCGCACGCGAAGCGGGAGTTCGTCCATGACACCATTATTCGGTCGAATGTGGCCATTTTCAGGTCGCTCGCCCGGCTGACCCGCGAGCCGCCTTTCGGCGCGCCGCCGCGGCGGTGTACGCTGCCGACTGCCATGAGCGAGATTACCGACGACGCCTGCCGACACCCCCCCGGTACCTTTGTGCCGCGCATCGACACGGCGCTATGCGAGGGCAAGGCTGTGTGCGCCGCGGTGTGCCCTTACGGCGTCTTCGACATTCGCAAATTGACCGGTCCGGAGCGGCGGGCGCTGTCGTTACTGACCCGCCTTAAGCTCGTTGCCCACGGCGGCAAGCAAGCCTTCGCGACCCGCGCCGACGACTGCCGCGCCTGCGGCCATTGCGTCGACTCCTGCCCCGAGGACGCGATTACGTTAGTTCCCGCCGGGTAACTCACCGTCAATGACGATGACGTGGGCCTCGCCCGCGCCCTCGCGCAGTTTCTTGACCTCGGCATATTCCGGCGAAGACCAGAGTTCTTTGATTTTTTCGACCGACGGATATTCGGCGATCAGCGTGCCCTCGGCGGGATCGAAGTCGCCTTCCAGCACTGCGGCTACTTTGCCGCGCGCCAAATACCTGCCGCCGAATTTCGGCACCAGCTGCGCCACCGCCTTACCGTATTCGGCAAATCGCTTGGGGTCGGTGACTTTGACGCGGACGAACATATAGGCGGGCATGCGAAGCTCCGTTTTCGTTTTCAACAAGGTCTATAGCACGGGCTCGGGGTCCAAACCGGACCGCCGTCAGCCGCGCAACCGGGCGCGCAGCGCCTTGTCGCGTTTGAGGTGCCACTCGCGGCTCATTGCGTCGCCCCGTTGGGCGTAGCGCTCCACGTAGATCATTTCCCAGGAACGGCCGCGGGTCGAACGGGCACCCAACCCTTCGTTATGGGCACGCAACCGCTTGTCGAGATCGTTGGTCCAACCAACGTAAGTCCTAGCCGGAACATCGCCGGTGCTGCGCAGCACATAGACGAAGCAACTCACGCTTTGGGATAGACGCACACGAATCGCTCGACCACGACCGGCATGTCGTTGGCGACGCTCTTGCCATGCGGTTCGAGCAGGCCGTTCCAATGCTTGGTATGAACGCCGCGCCACACGTCGAGATCGCGCACGCCGGGCCCATCCAGCGCGGTGTACGACGCGTCGATATCCTTGAACGTCACCAGCTCTAACCCGACCGTTTGCAGCAGCGCTTTAGGTGCCCCGTCGTAGGTGGTCTGGATGATGAACTCGCCAATCTCCGGCTTGAGGTCGGGGTTCGCGGCGTGGAGCCACGGCAACGAGAACGTCCCGACCTTTTCACCATCGACCACCAGCTGGGCGATCGTCTCCGAGGTCGCCTGATCCCAGCCGATGCAGCGGATGCGTTGCGTCGGGCCGGCATCGAGACCGGGCACCGCCGCTGCCGCGGCGGCGAGGAAGGATTGGCGTTGGGCGGCGGTCGGTTCGGCGGCGGGCATTGGCATCGTCCTCTCTGTTGGGGCGCGTGCCAGTATGACGGATGGCGCATCGCCTCCGCCACCCCGGGGTGCGATCATGGACAATCCTGATACGACCGACAGCGAAAGGATGCCGCCATGACCGCCAATATTTTCCACAACCCGGACACCCTGCCCAAGCCCGAGGGCAAATGGACCCACGCCATCGAAGTCCCGGCGGGGGCCCGCACGCTGTATATCGCCGGCCAGGCCGGTTTCGATAGCGCGGGCAAACTGCCGCCGGATTTCGCAACCCAGGCCGAGAACACCTACGCCAATATCGTCAAGGTTTTGGCCGACGCCGATATGGCGGTAAACGATCTGGTGATGGGAACGATCTTCATGGTCAACCCCGGGAGCGACCTGGACGCGCTTGTCGCGGCGAGCGCGCGGCATTTCGGCAAACACGCCTGGGCCGGGACGTTGATCTACGTGAAGGCGCTGGCCTACCCGGAACTGCTGCTGGAGATCAACTGCATCGCGGCGAAACGGTGACTACGACGCGTGACGAAACGCGTCTCACCCGGCGGGGAGCGGGACCGCCTCATCGTCGCCCGGGATCGGCGGAAACCGTCCGCCGGCCCAGTCGGCCTTGGCCTGCTCGATTCGCGCCCGCGAACTGGAGACGAAGTTCCACCAGATGTGGCGCGCACCGTCGAGCGGCGCGCCGCCCAGCACCATGACGCGGGCCGGCGCATCGGCCGCGATCGTGACCGCGACACCGTCGGCGAGGACCGCCATCTCGGCCGCGTTGACGGTGCGCCCACCGATTTGCACCGCGCCGTCGACCACGTAGAGCGCGCGTTCGCCAAGCCCCGCGTCCACGGCAAGCTGCGCACCCGCGCCCAAGACGGCGTGAACGTAGAATAGATCGGACAGCGTTTCGACCGGCGACATCGCCCCGGCGAACCGGCCCGCGATTACCGTGATCGTGGCGTCGTTGCGGGCAAGGGTAGGCAGCGACGCCTTGGGATAATGCACGAAGGCCGGGTCGCATTCTTCATAGGCACGCGGCAGCGCCACCCAAAGTTGGAGTCCGTGCACCCGACCGCCCTGGGCGCGACGGTCGGCGTCGGCGCGTTCGGAATGGACGATCCCGCGTCCGGCCGTCATCCAATTGACGTCGCCCGGCCGAATGGTCTGCACCGTACCCAGGCTGTCGCGGTGAACGATCTCGCCCTCGAACAGATAGGTCACGGTTGCAATGCCGATGTGGGGATGGGGACGGACATCGGCATCCGCGCCGAGCGGCAGGTCGGCCGGTCCCATGTGATCGAAAAAAATGAACGGCCCCACGGTGCGCCGCTTGGCCACCGGCAATGCGCGGCGCACGGAAAAGCTGCCGA
>CAYGKG010000014.1:0-44911 GCA_964350495.1 uncultured Alphaproteobacteria bacterium | reverse complement strand
GGTGGCTCAGGCTCCACGACGCGTACGACGCAGCCTAGGCGTAGAGCGCCGCGATCTCGCGTTCGTACGCTTCGGTTATTTTGGCGCGGCGGATCTTCATGGTTGCGGTGACCTCGCCGTCGTCGTGGTCGAGTTCTTTGATCAGGAGATGGAACTTCTTGACCCGTTCGACGTTGGATAGCTGGGCGTTCTCGCGGTCGACCTCGCGCTGGACCATCTCGCGCACGCGCGGATGCTCGACCAGCGTCCGGAAGGTCGTGTAGGCGATCCCTTCGCCCTCGGCCCAGTTCGCCATCATGTCGAAGTCGATCTGAATGAGCGCCGTCACGAACCGCCGGCCGTCCGCAACGACGATACATTCCTTGATGTAAGGGCTGGATTTGATGGCGTTCTCGATCAAGCTGGGCGTCAGGTTCTTGCCACCGGCTGTAATCGCGATGTCTTTTTTGCGGTCGACAATGGAGACCGAACCGTCGGCGAACACCTCGGCGATATCGCCGGTGTGAAGCCAACCGTCTTGCAGCGCATCGCGGGTTGCCTCGTCGTTACGGTAGTAGCCGGCAAAGACGCAACCGCCGCGGATCAGGAGTTCGCCGTCCGCAGCGGTTTTCATCTCGATGCCTTCCAGCGGCAAGCCGATGCGTCCCGCCACTTTCCGCTCGCGCTGCTGAATCGCACAGGCGCCGGCGGTTTCGGTCATTCCGAAACCTTCCATGAGCGGAATGCCCAAGCCGCGGAAGAACTTGAGCGTATCCAAAGAAATCGGCGCCGCGCCGGAAATGGCGATCTTGCACCGCGTCAGGCCCACCGCGTTGCGCAGTGGCCGGTAAGCCAGGCGTTCCCAAACCCAACGACGCAGACGATCGCCAAGGCCGTAGTCGGTTTTCCAGGGATCGTCGAAGCGACGGGAATCGCGCAGCGCCGCGCGGAGGATCAGCCCTTGTAAGAATCCGGTGTTGCGAGCGCCGATCAAGATATCGCTACGCATCTTTTCCCAAATGCGCGGGACACCGAGGAAGATCGTCGGCGCAATTTCGCGCAGATCGGATTGGACGGTCCGTAGGCTCTCGCCAAAGCTCACGGCATAGCCGCCGTTCATCGCCAAAAACACCGAAAACAACTGTTCGGCGACGTGACAGAGCGGCAGGTAGGAGACCGCCGAGTCCTCCAGCGTCTGACCGATGTTGCGCGCCGACGCCGCGCCGACGAACGCAATGTTGCGAAACGTGATCAAGGCGGCCTTCGGCGGTCCAGTCGAACCCGACGTGCCGACGATGAGTGCGACATCGTCGGGGTCATGTTCCGCGAGGGCCCGGTCAAGAAAGCCGGGGTCGTGCTGCGCGGCCGTCGCGCCGGATTCCATTACATCGCGGTAGGCAATCAAATCGCGGTCGTCGTAGCCGGCAAGGCCTTTGCCTTCGATATGGATGATGTGGCGCAGCAGCGGTAGGCGATCGCGTATTTCGAGCACCTTATCGACCTGCTCCTGGTCCTCGCAGACGATCGCCTTGGCTTCTGTCAGTTCCAGGACATGCAGGATTTCTGGTGCGGGCGACGTTGGATAAACGCCGGCAATCACGGCCCCCGCGAGATGCGCGCCAAGTTCGGCAATCACCCACTCTTGGCGGTTCTCGGACAAGACGGCAATGTGATCGCCGCGGCCGTAGCCCAGCGCGGTTAAACCTTGCGCGAAATGGCTGGCAGCGCGTTCGTACTCGGCCCACGTCAGCTCGTTCCAAATCCCGATGCGCTTTTGCCGCAACGCAGCGACAGTTGGCCGGGTGCGCGCGTGGTGGCGTAGGAGCCGCGGCAGCGTGAGAACGTCGGGCGCCCGTTCGGTCGGCGAGTCGATCATTTCGGCAACCGCCATTGCGCCCTCAACTCAACCAGCGCTTGCGGCGCTTGTAGTGTTTGACGTCGCGGAAGGACTTGCGCTCGGCACCGCCGACGCCGAGATAGAACTCGCGCACATCGTCGTCGTCGCGCAACTTGTCGACCGCCCCCTCGATTGCGACTCGGCCGTTCTCGAGGATGTATCCGTAGTGGGCGTGGGCGAATGCGACATTGGCGTTCTGCTCGACCAACAGAATCGTCGCACCGCGCTCTTCGTTGATGCGCGAGATCGTGTCGAATATTTCGAGAACGAGCTTGGGCGCCAATCCGAGCGAGGGCTCGTCTAGCAAGATGATCTGGGGTTTGCCGATCAGCGCGCGACCGAGCGCGAGCATTTGCTGCTCGCCGCCCGACAGATAGCCTGCCAACTGGTTGCGCCGTTCCTTGAGGCGCGGGAACAGGTCGTAGACATCGTCGAAATCCGGATGGGCGTCCTTGCGCCCCGACAGCGCGAAACTCCCGGCGACAAAGTTGTCGTGAACGGTAAGATCCGCGAACACCCGCCGTCCCTCGCGGACATGACTCATACCGCGCTGGACTAAGGTATGCGGCTCGTCACGCAGGACCGACCGACCGCCAAACAAAATGTCGCCCGCCGTGACCTCGCCGTTCTCGAGCGGCAGCAAGCCTGAAATGGCCTTTAGCGCGGTGGTCTTGCCGGCACCGTTGGCGCCAAGCAGGGCCACGACCTTGCCCTCGGGCACGTCGAAGGACAGCCCGCGCAGGCCTTGGACCACGCGATGATAATAGACTTCGATGTTGCTGACGCTCAGCAACGGCGCCTCCGGCGTATCGGCGGCGCCAGGGGCGCCGCCGTGTTTCGCTGTATTACGTCACGATCCAATCGGAGACCGGCAGGAAGAGCTTGTTCGAGGCGTTGTAGGCGTAGACCCGACCCTGCGGCACCGAATGGTTCACCACCGTAACGGGTTGGCCCATGTAGCCACCGGAGTCCCAATCCTTGATTGCCGAAAGCGCGGCGATCAGGTTCGCGGCATTGACTTCCTTGTCGGCGTTGACCGTGGCTTCGATCGCGTTCTTGGCCAGCTCGTGGCTGAACATCGGTTGCAAGGACCAGGTCACAACGTAGCCGGGGAACGCATCGCCGTATTTCTGTTTCTTGAAGGCGAAGAACTTCGAATAGGACGCAGAGTCCTTGGCTTCGTAGAAGTAGCGATACGGCAGGACGCCCGCATAGCCGTCGAGGATCGGACCGGCCTTTGCGGTCACGCCGTCGGCGATGACTTTTTCCATGCCCCAGAAGGTACCGAGGAACTTGGTCTCCATCTTGAACGCCCGCGCGGTGCCGATGATCTCGGGCCACACGCCGGTCACGTAGCCGTGCAAGATGACGAAGTCGGGGTCGGCCCGGCGCAACTGCGCGACGTGGGTCTGCACCTCGGCGCCCGCGGCCTTGGTGATTTCCTCGTGCACCACCTTGAGCCCGAGTGCGGCGGCCGACTTACGGCCATGTTCGATCGGATCGCGGCCGAACTCCGTGTCGGAATAGACGAACGCGACCGTGCTGCCGCCGTTGTCCTTCACATGTTTCAGCAAAATATCGAACATCGCTTGGTAGGTCGGACCGGCGATGTATTGGTACGGATTGGTCGCCGGATTCGCGAGATCGGAGGCAAACGACGTACCGCCGCAGAGAACCAGCGTGCGGGCCAGCTCGGGTGCCACCAGCTTCATAAAGCCGGTCGAGTCGCCGGAGTAGAAGATCGGCTTTTCGTCGGCCGACATCGCTTTCTTGAAGTTCGCCAGCGAGTTGGTGGGCACGTACCCTGAATCTTCGTGGATGAGTTCCACCGAACGACCGGCAATGCCGCCGGTGTCGTTGGTCATCTCCACCCAATCGAGCAGATCCTTGAGCGCCGTTGTGCCGGCCTGGGCGAACGGCCCCGTCAACGGCGACGAGCCTGCAAAGACCCATTTCTTGCTTTGTGCCCGAACGATGGCGGGCATGCCCATGATTGAAGTCGCCGCAATCGCTGCGGTGCCTTTGAGTACCGTTCTACGATCGACTTTCATTGCTTCTCTCCCTTTGTTCGGTGATGAACTGGTTACGGTGAAAACGGCCACAAATTGATGTAACGCCAGAATCGCGTCCAGATCGCCGCCAAGCCCATCGGCTCGAAGATCATAAACACAATTATCAAGAGCCCGTATGCGATTGTGTTGGCCGGGGCGGTGTATTCGACGATGGTCGGACTGAACGGCGTGAGAAACCCGAATACCCACTTGAGGAACTCGGGAATCATAATGACGAAAACGGCGCCGAAAACCGGTCCGAGCGTGCGCGCCGAGCCGCCAACCACCAGCGCCGCCAGAAAAATGATCGACAACTGCAGTTCGAACTGGGTCGGCAGCAATGCCAGAAAATTGTAGGCCCACAGCGACCCTGCCAAGCCGGCATAGGCCGACCCGAGCGCGAAGGCGAGGAGTTTGTAGCGGGTCAGACCGACGCCGATAATTTCGGCCGAGTAGTCGGAATCGCGGATGGCGATGAAGGCGCGCCCGACCCGCGTACGAAACAGGTTTTGGGCGAACAACACGGCCAACACGGCGATCGGGACGATCAGCGCATACTTCTGTGCATCGCTGACCAGATCGATTCCGAACACCGAGGCCGGCGCGAGCGTGATACCGCTGTCGCCATTCGTCACCGACTTCCAGTGTTCAATCACGAAAATGATGATGAAACTCGAGGCAAGCGTCGCAATGGTCAGATAGAGCCCGCGTATGCGCAAAGACGGCAACCCGAAGCCCAAACCGATCACGGCCGTGGTCACGACCGCCATCGGGATCACGACCCAAAACGGCAACCCTAACCAGTTGCCGAAGATGGCCGTCGCATAGGCGCCGACCCCGACGAGTGCACCGTGGCCGAGCGAAATCAGACCGGTATAGCCGGTAAGGATATTGAGCCCGGTAATCGCAACGGTATAGATCGCGACTTGGACGGCGAGAAAAACGATAAAGCTGTTGGCCGCAAACGGCAGCGCGACGAGGGCCACCGCCATCGCAGCGAAGCCATAGCGCATCGGCCAACTGCGGAAGATCGATTCGTCGGCGGCGTAGCTCGCTTTGTAGTCGCCGATCAGCATGGGCTAAACCCGTTCCACATCGGGCGTCCCCAACAAGCCGTGTGGGCGGACGAGAATAATCAGCAGCACGACGACGTAGGGCACGATTTCCTTGAAGTTGCCGCCAAGGAAATGGTTGGCCATTGCTTCCAGCCAGCCGACGATGAACGCTGCCAGCAGGACACCGATCACCGAGTCGAGACCGCCTAGGATGACCACGGCGATGACGCTCAACCCGACCTGGCCCAGCACCGGCGTCAGACTGTTCAGCGGCGCGAGCAGGATGCCGGCCAACGCACCGGTGGCGGCGGCGACCATCCAGGTTACGGTAAAGACCCGCGGGACATTGATTCCCATCGCATAGGCGGTGGATTGGTCCGATGCGGTGGCGCGGATTGCCACGCCGGCTTTGGACTTCAAGAACAAGACGGCAATAACGGCGAAAACAACGCCGGCGATAAGGAAACTGGCGAGCATTTGCCGGTTGATCGCCAAGCCGGCGACGAAGTCCATGCTCAAGCCGACCAATGCCGGGGGGTATTTCGCGTTGGTCGACCAGATCACCGCTGCCCCGCCCTCGAGGACGGAGATTAGACCGATGGTGACCATGATTTTTGCGAAAGGATGTTGACCCAGCATGGGTCGCATCACGATGCGCTCCACCACCGCACCGAACAGCGCCGCCGCAAGCAGCGTCAACGGCACGCCGATGAAGTAGATCGCCCACGTCCCGAGCCCAAGATCGTTCAGCACCAACGCAATGGTGTAGTAGAAATAGGCACCCACCATCATGACGGTGCCGTGGGCGAAGTTGAAAACCTTGGTCGCCCGAAACACCAAGACGATCCCAACGGCAATCAACGCGTAGACCCCGCCCGTCATGAGGCCGGTGATGCTGTCTTCGATGACAAAGGCAAGGTTCATCAGGCCGCGTCCTGTGCTGCGCCGAGGTAGGCTTCGATGACGTCGGGGTTCCTTTGAATTTCGTCGGGCGGGCCTTCCGCGATTTTCTTGCCGAAATTCAACACAACGACATGGTTGGAAATATCCATCACCATGCTCATGTCGTGTTCGACCAAAAGAACGGTGACACCCCACTCTTCCTGCAGATCGAGGATGAACCGCGCCATGTCCTCGGTTTCTTCGCGATTCATCCCGGCGACCGGCTCGTCCAGCAACAGAAGTTTGGGTTGCATAGCCAGCGCGCGGCCCAACTCGACGCGTTTTTGCAACCCGTAGGGCAGCATCGCCACCGGCGTCTTGCGAATGTGGTCGATCTCCAGGAAATCGATGATATCGCGCTCGATACGCGCCCGTAGTGCCGTTTCCTCGCGCCGTGCCGGCCCCCAAAACAGCCCCGCCGCCAACACGCCGGTCTTGAGATGGGTGTGGGCGCCGAGCTTGATATTGTCGAGCACAGTCATCCCCGGAAACAGCGCGATGTTCTGGAACGTGCGCGCCATGCCAAGGGCCGCGCGTTTATGGGTCGCCAGCGCGGTGAAATCCGCGCCATCGAAAATCAGCCGACCGGCATCGGCACGGTGGAACCCGGAAATGACATTGAAAAGACTGGTCTTGCCCGCGCCGTTCGGCCCGATCAGCGCGGTGATGCCCCCAACGGCAACGTCGATCGACACCTGCTTGAGCGCGGCCACGCCGCCAAAACTCAGCTCGATCCCCTCGGCGCGCAATAGCGGCTGTGACGTCACGGTCGCTTCCCTTGCTATCTGCCGCCCTCTAAGCGGGGCGTCTTTGACTAGCGCGTTATCTTAGCCGGAAATGTCCGAGGCCACGACCATTGTGTTGCAGCGAATATCCCCATTTAACGCAAGGTCAACACAAAGCGATCGAGGATGGCAGCGAAGCCTGCCGGTTTGTCCAAAGGCACATGGTGACCCGATCCAGGCACCGTGGCCGTCGTCGCCAGGGGCAAATATCCGGCCAACCGCTGCAAGGCCGCCGCAGAGGTGATGTCGGAATGTTCGCCGCGGACCAACAGCGCCGGACAGTTCACGTTCAATTTTTCGACATCGAAAGCGGCGCGGCTTGCCGCCGTCTCGGTCTGTTCGAAATGACGATACTCGACGCGCCCGTCGTCCAGCGCGCGAAACGAGTGGATGGCGTAATGATCCTTCGCCGCGTCGGTCCATCGGTCGCTACGATCCAGCGCCGCCCGCCCGGCATCCAGATCGGCATAGACTCGTTGGCGCGGCGCGAAGTTGGTCTTCGGGTCGATCCAAATACCCGAGTCGACGACGGCAATCGCAGCGACCGCGTTGGGCCGCGTCGCGGCCATGGTCAACGCCATGTAGCCACCGGTGGCCGTGCCAACGACAATCACGCGAGGAATCGACAACGCGTCGAGCAGTCCCCAGACATCGTCGATCAGCGTGTCGATGCGATAACCGTTGGCGGGCGCGTCGCTCAGTCCATGCCCCCGCAAATCGGGGGCGACGAAGCGGCGCGACGCGAGCGCGCTTGCGTCGACAACGAAATCCCATGCGCGGGCGTGGGACTTGTTGCCATGCAACAGCAGGATCGGCACCCCTTCGCCCGGCCAGTCCAGATAGTGAAGCGAAATGCCGTCGCCGACGGTGCGCCGGGCCGCGTTGGCAGGCCGCAGAAACGCTGGCGACCGGATCACCGTTTCAGCGCTCGTCGACGATCGGGTTGCGCAGGACACCGATCCCGGAGATATCGATTTCGACGACGTCACCCGGCTTCATCCACACCGGCGGCGTGCGGCCGGCGCCGACGCCCCCCGTCGTGCCGGTGGCAACGACCGTCCCCGGCACCAGCGGGGCAACCTTAGAGAGGTATTCGATGAGGGTCGGGATATCGAACAATAGGTCGTCGGTCCGCGCCTCCTGCATCACCGCACCGTTGAGGCGGGTCGTGAGCGACAGCGCCGCGGGATCGGGCAATGCATCTGCGGTCACCATCCACGGCCCCATAGCCCCGGAATGCCAGAACGTTTTCCCGGGCATGAATTGGGTGGTGTGACGCTGATAGTCGCGGATCGAACCGTCGTTAAAGCAGGTGTATCCGGCGATATAGTCCAATGCGTTCTTCGCCGCGATGTGACGGCCCGCACGGCCGATCACGAAGGCGAGCTCGCCTTCGAAGTCGAACTGCTCGGACACCTTGGGCCGCACCATCGGTTGCTCGTGTCCGACCTGGGAATCGGGGTAGCGCGCGAATAACATCGGGTAGGCTGGCGCTTCGCGCCCCATTTCCTCGATGTGGGTCTTGTAGTTCAGCCCGACGCAAATGATTTTGGGCGGTGCCACGATCGTCGGTAGATGTTCGATCTCGGCGTAGGGCGCTTCGGCGGACTTACCGGAACCGGCGCGCATCAAATCGTCCAGCCCTCCGTCGGCAATGGCATCGCCCAGGCTGGACCAATGATCGGAGAATTCACGGCCGAGATCGGCGACCCCGCCGTCAAGCGCCACTCCATAGGTATCGTTGCCGTTGTGGCGGTAGCTCAGGAGTTTCATGGTCCGTCCCCGTCGAAAATTGCCGTCCGGGTATAGCACTCCGGCGCCGACGCGTAACGGGGATACACAGGGGTTATCCGGCCTCGGCGGGCGCACTGGAATGGGATGCGCGACCGGCGTTACCGCCTTTTTGACTGGCATAGACAACCCGCAACATGCTGGTATTGCGTTTTGGTCGGTAGGGAACCATGGCAGAACAACGCGACATCGCCGCCGGACGCCTCGACGCAGCAGCCTATACCGCCGGGTTCGGGACCGACGCGAAAGTTCCGCTCGACCGCAGACGGGCCTTGATTGAAGCCAGCCGATGCTACTTCTGCTACGATGCGCCTTGCGTCGAAGCCTGTCCGACGGGGATCGACATTCCCTCCTTCATTCGCAAGATATCGACGGACAATATCCGCGGCGCCGCGCTCGATATTCTCGAACCCAACATTTTCGGCGGTGCCTGCGCGCGGGTATGTCCGGTCGAAGAACTGTGCGAAGAAGCCTGCGTGCGCGATACCCAGGAAACCAAACCGGTCGCGATCGGGCTCCTCCAGCGCTACGCCACCGACCTGTTCTTCGAAACCGGCGAACAGCCCTTCGAGCGCGCCGCGGCGACCGGCAAGAAAATCGCCGTCGTCGGCGCCGGCCCCGCCGGGTTGTCGTGCGCCCATCGGCTTGCGCGCCTCGGCCACACGGTCGCCGTCTACGACGGTCGCGACAAACCGGGCGGCCTGAACGAATACGGGATTGCGGCCTACAAGGTGGTCGACGCCTTCGCCCAGAAGGAAATCGATTTCATTCTCGGCGTCGGTGGCATCACCGTCGAAACCGGCAAAACCCTCGGTGAGAACCTGACCTTGGACGACCTGCGGCGCGATTATGACGCCGTCTTCCTAGGCATCGGGCAGGCCGGGGTGCGCGCCATCGGGTCCGCCGGCGAAGACCTCGACGGGGTGGAACCCGCGGTCGACTTCATTGCCCGGCTCCGGCAGGCCCCGGACCTCGCGGCGCTTGCGGTCGGTCGGCGCGTCGTCGTCATCGGCGGTGGCAACACCGCGATCGATGCGGCAATCCAGAGCCGCCGCCTCGGTGCCGAAGACGTCACGATGGTCTATCGCCGCGGCCCGGACGATATGGGCGCGACCGGCCACGAACAGGAATTCGCCCAGACCGACGGGGTGAAGATCAAATATTGGTCAAAGCCCGTCCGCTTCATCGGCGCGGGCGGCGGCCTGACCGGTGTCGAGTTCGAACGCACCCGCGTCACGGCCGGCAAGATCGAAGGAACGGGCGAGACCTTTGTCGTCCCGGCCGACATGGCATTGACGGCGGTGGGCCAAATGCTACTCGCCGACCCTGTCCAACAGGGCGGCGCAAAGGAACCGCTGGACGTGCGCGACGGTCGCATCGTGACGGACGAACACGGGCGCACGTCCCTTGCTGGCGTTTATGCCGGGGGGGATTGCGTCGCCGGAAAAGACCTAACGGTGCAGGCCGTCGAGGATGGCAAAATCGCCGCGCTCGCCATCGACGGCGACCTGCGCAGTTGAACGAGAAAGGACCCCACTATGGCTGACTTGCGCACCAATTTCGCCGGCATCAAATCGCCGAACCCGTTTTGGCTCGCGTCGGGCCCACCGACAGACAAGGCCTACAATGTCGAACGGGCCTTCGCAGCCGGTTGGGGCGGCGTGATCTGGAAAACCGTCGGCGAACCCGTGGTCAATGTATCGTCGCGCTACGGCGCCAACGGGTACAACGGGACGCGGGTTGCGGGCTTTACCAACATCGAATTGATCAGCGACCGGCCGATCGCGGTGAACCTTCAAGAAATCAAGGATGTGAAGAAGCGGTGGCCCGACCGGGCCATCGTTGTCTCCCTGATGGTCCCCTGCGAAGAGCCTGCGTGGCAAAGCATCCTTCGCGCAGTAGAGGATACCGGCTGCGACGGCGTGGAACTGAACTTCGGTTGTCCGCACGGCATGTCCGAGCGCGGGATGGGCGCGGCAGTGGGTCAAGTGCCTGAATACGTCACGATGGTCACCGAATGGGCCAAGAAATATACCCGCTTGCCGGTCATCGTGAAGCTAACGCCGAACGTCAACGACGTCCTGTTCCCGGCCCGTGCGGCGGTGGACGGTAAGACCGACGCCGTTTCGCTCATCAATACGGTAGCCTCGGTCATCGGCGTCGATCTCGACACGATGTCGCCCCTCCCCGAGGTCAACGGCAAAGGCAGCCACGGCGGCTATTGCGGTCCGGCGGTCAAACCGATCGCGCTGCGGATGATTGGCGACATCGCCCGCGAATTCGGGCCCGGCCTGCCGATCTCAGGGATCGGCGGCATTGCTACCTGGCGCGACGCCGCCGAGCATATTGCGATGGGCGCCGGCACGGTTCAGGTCTGCACGGCAGCCATGCACCAGGGGTTCAAGATCGTCGAAGACATGATCGACGGCCTGTCGAACTGGATGGACTCCAAGGGTTATCGCACCATCGACGACGTGCGCGGCCGAGCCATCGAGAACTACGTCCGGTGGGAAAATCTCGATATGAACTACGAGATTGTCGCGCGGATCGATCAGGACGCTTGTATCAAATGCGGCCTATGCCACATCGCCTGCGAGGACACCGCCCATCAGGCAATTACCGCGCGCTCCAACGGCGTGCGACGCTACGAGGTGATCGATGCGGAGTGCGTGGGCTGCAACCTGTGCATGCTGGTTTGCCCGGTGGAGAACTGCATCACGATGGAGCGCGTCGACAATGGACGCCCCTACACCCCGTGGACCAAGGATCCGCGCAACCCGGCCAACCGGCAAGCCGCGGAATAGCCGACGGGCGGTAAACCTACTTACCGCACGGTCGGTCGCGACCGCGCGACGTCGCGCCGCCTAGGCGGCGCGACGGAGCTCTTGTGCATTGTGGGTGTCGAGACCCGTTTCGATAATGGCTCGAATCATGTCCGAAAGGCGGACACCTTCGCGGTAGGCCGTCGCCTCAAGCCGTGCGATGACCGCCTCCGGCAGTCGCACGTCCAGAGGAACCAGATTGTCGCGTGTCGTTTGATACATCATTTCCAACTCTTGCTGTGGGTTCGTTTCGTCTGAAACGAGAACCCGCGTCTTCGTCCGCTTTCCATTACAGACGGTTCGTGACGACCGGGTGACAACAAACCGGCGAAACGAAGGCAACGCGCCGTGCACCGATTCGAAACAACGACCCCGGAGTCGATTAGAGGCTGCCACGGCTGCCCGCCATGACTGCCCCCCCGACGTGGCGCCCGGGGGCAAGATCGCTACCTTCGGGAAATGGGCGCGACCGCGCGATCTGGAATACCGAATCGTGGGCGAGTGCGACCGGACGGATTCGGGGCCAGACTTCCTGGCGAAGAAAGACCTGATCCGCCCACCGGCCGCCATACTGCGCCATCTGGGCGTCGATCATTGGGCTTAGGTCGGGCAAAACGCCGGCGACGCCCCCCCACATGCCGGCGAGGATAAGTTCGATATGCGCTGGACTGTCGCGCATGATGTGAAAGGCACTGCCCTCGTCAATCCAATCGCGCACCGCCGCCGCTTCGCGCATATTCAGTCGGGCATCGCAATCGCGGCACAGAAACCGGTCGATCGTGGGATCGTTCGCGGCCTCGAAGCGCCAGAACGCCCCCCGCGAGGCCTGCGACGGCTTCGCACGCGCGACGACTTGGGCGCCAAGCCTCTCCAAAACGCCGACGACGGGCGGCGGGACGGTCGAATCGATATAGAACCTTGCGGTCCAGCCCGGATAGATCGTACCGACCAATTCGGCATTCGCGACTGCGCCGGCGAGGTATTCGCCGCCTGTCCCCCACAAGGAAAAAGCGATGATGTTGCGCGCGGGCGAGGCGGCGCGAAACGGCGGTGTCGAAATCGCCTCTGCACTTAGCGGTCTAATCTTTGCGCGGGCCAATGCCTGTCGATCCTTCATCGCCAATGCATGCTGACCCGCCAGCGCCGCGTCGTCGCGGCGGCCGATCCGGTGGAGGACCGTCGCGACATTTGCCGCGGCCGTCGCATCGTCAGGCGATAGCTCGAGCGCGCGGCGCAGAACCGGCAACGCCTCGTCGTAGCGTCCGAGGTCGCGTAGCGCGCCGCCGAGATTTTGCTGAAACGACGCCTCGTGCGGTCGCAAGTCGACCGCGCGCTGCATCAACGACAGGGCTTCGATGTGGTTGCCGCCCTGGAACAACACAACGCCGAGGAAATGGATGCTTGGGGCGTGATCCGGGGCGACCTTCAGGATGTCGCGAAAGATAGATTCGGCCCGGGCTGCCGCGCCCTGCCGAAGCGCTGTCATGCCTTCGGCGAAAGCCTCGGTTGGCGTCATGCGCGGCGCTTCGATGGGTCAGACTCTGGGTCCGGTCCGGTAGTTGCTTTGGCGATCGCCCAACTACGCGCACCGGACGATCGCGATGCGGCCCGGCTACGCGTTACCGTCATCGCCCTATTCGGCCGCGAGCCGCTTGGCATCCGCCGCTGTTCTCCCCCGCGGAATTTCGAAAAAGAACGTCGACCCTTGGCCCGGCGCCGGCTCTTGGCCGATGACGCCACGATGGCGATCGACAATGAGTTTGCAAATGTGGAGTCCAAGACCGGTGCCGCCATGTTTGCGCGCTGTCGAGGCGTCGGCTTGGGAGAATTTCTCGAATAGATGCGGGCGAAACGCCTCGGAAATGCCCGGACCGCAATCGGTGACGGTGACCCGGACCGCGTCCCCCTCGGACGTCACCTGCAAGACAACCTCCTCGCCGGGCGGCGAAAACTTGATTGCGTTGGCGAGAAGATTCACGAGGACTTGGAGGAGTTGGTCGCGGTCCGCATCGGCATAGACCGTCCGGTGCGCGTCCAAAACCGAGAGGCTGACGCCTTCGCTAAGGGCTAAACCGATGGATTGATCCACGGCGAGCCGAACCAGCGCGGTGAGATCGACGGCCTCTTTGCGAAGCGCCGCACGGCCGGATTCAATGCGTTCGATATCCAAAATGTCGTTGATCAGCCGAATGAGGCGGTCGCTGTTGTTCGCGGCGATCGCCACGATTTCCTGAGCGCGTTCCGATATGTTTCCGACCATGCCCGACTCGAGGAGACCGAGGGCACCCTTGATCGAGGTCAGGGGCGTGCGCAATTCGTGACTGACGGTGGAGACGAACTCGTTCTTCATCCGCTCGATCTGGCGGCGTTCGCTGACGTCGAGAACGGTTAATTGAACCGCCGCCAAACCGTCCCACATCACGTGCTGGATGTGGCTCTCGACCCACACTTCGGTGCCATCCTTACGGAAGGCCGGATGGACCGCGGCGCGGGCGCGACCCACCGCGCGGCTTTCCTTTGAGCGCTTTAGCGCGGCGTCACGCGCGTTTGCAGGCAACATCCAGTTCATGGTTCCGGATTCGACAGCTTCGACCGCCGATTTGAAACCGAAGATTTCGGCAAAGGCTTGGTTGCAATAGAGCGGCTCAAAATCGCGTTGGATGCAAATACCTTGAACCGATCCTTCGGCAAGGTCGCGAAACTTTGCTTCGTTTTCCAAGGCGCGCGCTTCGGCGCGGCGCGCGCGATCCAGCGCGCTGAACACAATCAGCGCAACCGGCAACGCGACGAAAAACGGGACGAGAAAGAGAAGAGCGCCATGGGCTGGCCGCTCTGCGTACCCAGGCAAACCCTGCGCCCACATCACGATGACAACCGCAATATTCGTAGCGAAGGTGGATATGGCGCTGACCGCCAGAGCACTCGGCCACACACCGACGCGCCCACTGGCGCTGTAGACCGCTCGACTCACCCATTCGGTAAATCGGCGTTTTCCCGGCGGTTGTTCTGAAGTCGACAGTTCCGATCCCCTTACACGACACGTGTCGGCCCGTCGCAGGATACTGTCATTTGGGGCCCAGCGGTAAAGGGCGGTCCCCCTCCAGGGCCAGCAGGGGGACCGCCTTACAAAATGTACTAAGCGTCGTATTTACCGAATGCCGCAGTATTCCACGGTTAGCCGGGGGTGACTGTGACCGTCGTCACGGTGGGCACCCTTTCTCCGGCCTTGCCCCCGCCATTTCTGAGGGGGACGTGCATCCGCCGTGAAGCGTCGTGTGTTTAGGGGCGATCCGCGTCGGTAACCAACCGGTCGGCGACCCCGGTATCGAAGTAACGGCAGATATTGGCGACGGCGTGGCGCGCTGCATACACGAAATAGCCGTCGGTAATGCCCGAGTTATGCGGCGAACCCAGCACGTTGGGCATGTCGATGAACGGATAGGCCGCGCTGAACGTACCGTCGAGATAGGGCTCGCCCCACCACGTGTCGAGGCAAGCAAAAAACGACGGGTTCGCCGTGAGGTGTGAAAAAAGATCTGCCTCGTCGATGATCGCGCCGCGCGCGACGTTGACAAGTATCGCATTGTCTTTCATCAGCGCTAGGGTCTCGCGATTGATCGTGCCCCGCGACTGGGCATTGAGACCGAGAGACAGGACGACGATGTCCGCCCGCGGCAACATCTCGCCAAGAGCGTCAAGCGTTGCGATCCTTTCAACCGGCTCGTCGGTTCGACCGCTGCGATTGACAGCCTCGATCCGGACGCCGAAGGCGCGCAAAACGTTTGCCGTCGCCTTCCCGATCCCACCAAACCCGACGATAAGACAGGTGTCGCCGCGCAGTTCGCGGGTTTTATCGTTTTGCATCCATTTGCCGCGCATCATCGCCAAGTGGCGGCCCATCAGGTCTTTCTTGGCCGCAAGGATCATTCCAACAACATGCTCGGCCATTTGCAGCGCAAAGGCACCACCGTTGTGCGCAATCCGAACATCGGCCGGCAGGAGGTCGAAGGGAAACTGATCGACTCCGGCGATCATCGTCTGGATCAATTTGCCGGCAAACAGCGCGGGATCGAATTTACCCAGGTCGGTCTTGAACCCGCGCGCGACAACGACCTTGGCGGCGGCAAACGCCTCGGCCCGCGCCGTTTCGTCGAGAGCCGGCAGAAAGACCAAGTCCGCTTTCCCGTCCAGCCCGTCGACGAACTCCTGCCGAACACGATCGTTCTCCGGATTGAAGGCAACGGCGACTACAGGAAGCGGCATGTCGAAGGTCCTGGGTTCGAGAGCGGCGGCAGGGGTCAACGAGCGGCGACGCCGGCTAGGCCGGCAACGGATTGAGCGTCGGAGTCGCCGAAAAATTGATGGCGATCGAAATGCGGACACCCTTGCCAAGGTAAGGTCGGACGCCGTGGCTGAGAAAGGACGGGAAAATGACCATCATGCCGCTACGCGGCGTGATGGATTCCGAAGCGCCCAGCGATTGCCCACCTGGAAAACTGAATGCGAGCAAAGGTGCGTGCATCGCCGGTCCGACACCGCGCGGGTCGGCGAACTCAAGCTGGCCGCCGAGCGACGGCTCGTCGGCGATCCCACCGTCGGCGACATAGTAGACCGCCGACCAAAAACAACCGGCGTGGGTGTGGTATTCGTTACCGTGGTGCAAGCGGTTGACGTTGGCCCAGGCGTTGATGTGCCAGTCGACTTTGACCGCGCGCCCATGCCGGTCGGCCGTCAGCCTGTCGGCCAGGGCGCGCGCCTGGCCAACGAGAGTCGTGGCGGCAGAACCTCCCCACGACAGCAACTCGGTATCCGACTGCCAGCCGCCGAGGTTGCTGTGTTGGGTCGACGGGGTCGATTTCTCGCGCGCAAGGATGACTTTTTCGAGGGCAGCGCAGAGCGTTGCGCTGTCGGGCAGCACCGTCGTCAGGACCGGGGTCTGGAACAGGCCGTTGACATGGACTTCTTGCTTCGGCGGCGAGGACATCGCTGCAGTTTATGCGGCTTGGCCGGCCCGCGACAGTCGCGGTCAGGATTTTTCGGCGCTAGGGCACCGGCTCATCGGGCGCGCGCGGATCCATATCGGTGGCGATTGGCACCGGCCGCATCATCGGGATGAAGGCCTCTCGGTCGGCGGCAGCGACCGGCCCACGGCGGTTCATGCGGTATACCGCGAATCCCGCCAACGCGAGGTGCGCGACGGCGGTCCACAGGAAAAGAAAACGTGGACCCAATTCGGACATCAGCACGGCGGCCAGGATCGGTCCGCTCACCGCGCCCAAGCCGTAGTAAAGCAGCAGGCCGCTGCTTGCCGCGACGAAGTCCTTGCTTTGTACATGGTCGTTGGTGTGGGCGACGCACAACGAATAGATCGACAACATGAACACGCCCGTCGCACCGCCGAGGATCAAGGTGGTCCATGGGCCGCCGCCGGGCCACGCGACCATGAGAACGCCGCCAACAGCCGCGGCGATACAGGTCAGGACGATCGCCTTACGGCGGTCCCAGCGGTCGGACAGGCGTCCGATCGGCCACTGCCCGACCGCCCCGCCCAGGACAAAGACACTGACGAAAACGGCCGCCAACGCCGAGGAACCGAGCTGTTCGGCGCCGAACACCGGGCCCAACGACCAGAAGGAGCCGTTGGCGATCCCGACAAGAACGCACCCGACCGTGCCGAGCGGCGAAATCCGATAGAGCGCCAAAAGTCCCAGCGGCTCGGTTGGTTCAGCGACCGGTGCGGTGGTTCGCGAGAGCGCTACCGGTACGAGCGAGAGACATACCGCAAGACACGTCACCAGGAAGGGCGTCATGGCGCCGACCGCCATCACCACCATCAACAGTTGGCCGGTCATTAGCGCGATGAAGTTCACCACCATGTAGACCGCGAAGAGCCGCCCGCGAGTCTCGTTGGTCGCCTGATGGTTGAGCCAGCTTTCGATGACGATGTAGAGACCGGCGACAGCGAAGCCTGTGACCGTGCGAACGGCGATCCAGACCGGCAGGTTGACCGCCAGCGCATGGACCAACACCGTCGCCGCACAGATCGCCGCCAACGACGCAAAGAGCCGGATGTGGCCGACTCGCTCGACCAGCCGCGGCGTCAGCAGGCATCCTGCGATAAATCCCAAGAAGTAGCCGCCGCCCATCACCGCGACGCCGTAGGTGGAGAATCCCTCTGCGACACCGCGCAGGGGCAGGAGCACGCCAAGAACACCGGTCCCGACGACGAGTCCGGTCACCCCCAACAAAAGGGCGGAAACTGGGAGAATCGCTAGGGGCGTCGACAACGGCGGACTCGCTTCACGGTTGGAATGGCTCTATTCGGGGTGTTCTAACAGCATTCGTCGCCGTTGGCCCAGAGCCACGCCGGAATCGAGCGTCGCCGGACGATTTGTCGCCGGTGCGCGGGTCTCTAGAGGAGTTTGGCGTCGTTGACGTGGCGACGGACGCTCTCAGCGAACCAATCGAAACCCGGGAAATGAAAGGCGACGTGGCCGATCGCGTTGACCGCGCGCGAAAAGCCGCACAGATACTGGAACTCCTTACCGACCAGAAACAACGGAATATGGCTGCGTTCGATGTCGGACAGCGGGCGCACCGTCTCGTAACCCTCCAGGAACACATCCCACAACAACATCGGTAGGTCGTTCTTCTCGATTGACCAGCGGTAGCTCATGAGCTCCTGCGCGAAATAGTCCAAACCGCAGGCGTCGAAATCCATGATCGTTACGTCGTCGTTCGCCCGTACGAACGCGTTGTGGATGTGGAAGTCGCCGTGGATGGCGCCGGACGGAACGTTCGCCGCGGTTCTCACGGTGCGGTAACCGGCGGTCACGGCGTCGGCAACCTCGCGGTAGTAGGCGAGGTCGTCGGGCCGATGCGCCGCCAGCTTTTCCAGGTAGGGGAAGGAACTCGCAATCCCCTTCTCGCGGTCGATCAACCGCGCCTCCTTGGTCCGCGCCCAGCCTTCAGAGAGCTTGTGAATCTGGCCGAAGATCACGCCCATCTTGCGCGACACCGTTGCCGTCGGGTCGGCGGAGAACGCCTTGCCTTCCACGAACCTAAACAGGGCGACAGGGCGCTCGCCCTCGGGCCCAGCGACAACCATGTGACCCGACCCGTCCAGTCCGCGCTGGGGCACCGGCAACGGTACGCCGCCCGCATCCAGGTGCAACATGAAATCCATTTGGTAGTCGACTTTGTCGACCGGCGTCGTCCCCGGGCGACAGACCTGTGCAACGTATTTTTTGCCGGCTGCTCGCACGAGATAGAAGTCATTCATCCCGCGGTGCAGAAGCTCGCAAATGAACGGCGTCCCCAAGCCATAATGCGCGTTGATCGCGGTGCCCAACGCGACGGCGTCCAGAATGGTATGGGCCGCCGGAATGATATGCTGGTTCATGCTTCCTCCCCGAGTTGCGCCATCCTAACCGGCGCTACCCGCGACGCAATGCCGGCATTTTGAAGGCGCTATGCCCAAGCGTCGCGCGCTACACTCCCGCCTCACCGGACGGAGAACCGCCATGACCGACGCACCAAGCCCCTTTCTCAATCTTCAGACTTGCGTCTACCGGGTCGGCGACCTGGCTGCGGCGAAGGCTTGGTACACCGAGGTCCTGGGCGCCCCACCCTCCTTCGATGAATCGTTTTACGTCGGGTTCAGCGTATCGGGTTATGAACTCGGCCTGATGCCAAGCTCGACCGCACCCGCGGCGACACCGACGATGTTTTGCTATTGGGGCGTCGCCGATGCCAAGGCGGCATACGACCGGTTGCTGGGCCTGGGCGCAGCGGCTCTGGAGGAACCGCACGATGTCGGTGGCGGCATCGTTGTGGCGGCAGTGCGCGATCCGTTCGGCAACCCTTTTGGCGTGATCCTAAACCCGCATTTCACGAAGTAGCGTCAGCCGGCACTCGCCAACTGCGCCGCGCGGCGTTCGGCGGCGCGGTGGGCCATCAGCAGCAACACCAGAGCGCCGCTAATCGCGATCATCATCCATAGGGCGCCGTCGAAACCGCCGGTAAGATCCGAGACCATGCCGATAGTGAGCGGCCCCAGGACGCCACCGATTTCGGCCGCAGAGAAGAACAATCCGCCAGCCGCGCCCATGTGTTGGGCCTCCACGCCGCGGGTCTCCATCAGGATGAGCATCGCCACGGCCATCAGGGAGCCGCGGCCGAGCCCCTGCACGATAAGCGAGGCGACGATGCTGGGCATCGCCGGGCTAAATAGCAGGATCGCCCCGACCGCAATGCTGACGAACAGGACCAACAGAATTGTAAACCGGCGCCCCGGCGTGGCCAGGCGCGGCACCACCAACGACCCCACAATCCCGACAATCACCGGTACCGAAGCCCACAGACCGGCCGCCGACGGCGCCATGCCGCCGTGGCGCAGCAGCTCGGGAAGCCAGTTGCCCATGCCGTGATAGAAGAAAAAGATGCCGACGCTCATCATCAGGACTAACCCGACCGACGGGATTCGCAGCAGTTTGCCGAAGACGGCGATTTGATCGCCCATTGTGCCGCCACGACGGTGCGTCGCCTCGACCGAGCGGTTGATCGGATTCGTCGCTACGATCAGCCAACCAAACCCGGCGGCCACCACCAAACCCGCATGGACCAGCAACACAGACCGCCACTCGCCGCCCACCAACGGCAACAACACGCTGTTGGTCAACGACAGCGACAGCACACTGCCCAGCGCCGGACCGGTGATGTAGATGCCCATCGCGAGGCCACGTTCGGGTCCTTTGAACCATTGCGCGATGGCCTTCGGCGCGCCGATGGAGATCAGCGGCCCGCCGATCCCGAAGAGGCCGACCGCGAGGAACATCGTCCAAAAATCGGGCGCGACGGCGCGCAGACCTCCCGACGTCGCCATGATCAACGCGGCCAGGAACAGCGACCACTTCAATCCCACCCGGTCGACAAAGGCGCCGCACGGAATCGCGACAACGATGTATACGAGGGGCCACGCCCCCAGAATGCTGCCCATCGCGGTATGGCTGATATCGAGGTCCGCGGTGATGCGCGCAACCAATGGCGCCATCGACGCCGACAGCAAACCGAACGAAAAATAGATCAGCCACACGCCCCCCAGCATCGCCCAGCGAAAGGGATGTTCGGCTGGCGAAATCGCACTTGAAACGGGCCTCGTGCCGGTCAGGGTCGTCATTCCTTCAGATGGTAGCGGCAATCGGTGCATCGCGCGCGACCGCGCGCCGGTGCAAACCGAGTAGGACAACGAGCAAAATACTCACCCCTGTCAGGACGACGAGCGGGGTCGCGAACGTCCCCGTGATATCGAAGAGAATACCAAAGCTCAATGGCCCAAAGACCCCGCCGATTTCGGCCGCGGTAAAAAAGAGCCCGCCGGCGGCACCGATCTGACGGGGGGCGATCCCCTTGGTTTCCATCAAGGTCATCAAGGCCACGGTCATCAAAGCGCCGCGTGCGATTCCGTGGCTGACAAAGGCAACGCCAAGCGCAACCGGGTTCGACGACAACAGAAGCACCGCCCCCAACCCAATACAAACGAATAGCATCAATAGAATGACACCGCGCCGTTCCGGCGTGGCTAACCGGGGGATGAGCAACGAGCCCGCGACCCCGACAGCGACAGGGGCCGCAGCCCAGAGACCGGCCTGTCCTGGCGCCAAGCCGTGGGCGATGAGAATCTCGGGCAGCCAGTTCGTCGTCGAATCGTAGAAATAGAACATGCCCATACTCATCAAGAGAATGAGCACCACTGCCGGGATGCGCAGGAGATAACCGAACACCGCGATTTGTTGGCGGATAGTGCCCCTGCCCGCCTCCTCCGCCCCGGTGTCCACCCGGCGGAATGCGTGGCGTATCGAGAGCGCAAACCAAAACGCACCGCCTGCCACCGTGACCACCGCGTAGATGGCGAGCACCAACCGCCAATTGCCATCGACAAGCGGCATCAAGACGGTGTTCGACAGCGCCAGCGCGGCAACGCTGCCGATGGACACGCCGGTAAAATAGATTCCCATCGCCAATCCCCGTTCACGCCCGACGAACCACGTGGCGACGGCCTTGGGCGCGGTGATCGAGAGCAGCGGGCCGCCGACGCCGAACAACGCAATGGCGAAGAACAAACTCCAGAAGTCGATCGCGACGACGCGGGCAAGCGCCGACGCCGACATGACCGCGGCCGCGATCAGAAGTGCGCGACGGGTACCGATCCGATCGACAAGCGCGCCGCAGGGGATCGAGGCGAACACGTAGAAGAGCGGCCAAGCGCTGAGCACGGTCCCCATAGCCGAGTAACTGAGGCCAAGGTCGCTGCTGACGGCGCCGACCAACGGCGCCAGCCCGTTGATTTGAAGGCCGAAGGAAAAATATATCAGCCAGATCCCGCTGAGGACGACCCAGCGGTAGGGGCTGTCATGCGCCGCCGCCGGCGGATCGATCCCGTCGGCCATAGGCGACCGGTTAGAGGATACCGAGGGCGCCGATGTGGCGGCGTGTGCGTTCGGCAAACCAATCCAAATCGGGATTGAGAAGCGGCGTGTGCCCGACGGCGTTCACATTGTTCGCAAAGCCGATCAGGAAGCGGAGTTCCTTGGCGGCATAGAACAACGAGAGCAAGGCGCGTTCGGCCGCGCCCATCGGGCGTTCGCTTTCGTAGCCCGCGACGAACGATTCGTTGACGGCCGGGTCGAACCCGCCGATGTAGTCGTTCGCCCAGGTGAAGCTGACGATCTCCGCGACCCAGTGATCGACGCCGCAATTGTCGAAATCGAGCAAGGTGATGTCGCCGTTGTCGATGAAGGCGTTGTGGCAATGGAAATCGCCGTGACTCGGCCCCATCGGCGCGTCTTTCTCCGGTAGCCGTTTCAGGGCGTTGGCCATAGCCTCGACGGCGCGCGCGTACCAGGCGCTGTCGCCTTCGCGGTGGGCCACCATGCGCTGCAATTCAGAAAGCCCACGGCGAAGCTGGCCGGCGCTGTCGATGTGACGCACGGGCTTGGGGGCAAAACCCTTGGCTGCCAGATGCAGACGCCCGAATAGAGCCCCCAGGCGGTGGGCGATCGCCGGATCCGGATTGTCCGCGAACGGGGTGCCGGCGACCCACCGAAACAGCGCCAGGTGGCGCTGCCCTTCGGGCGCCCGCAACGGGACATAGAGGGCGCCGGTGCGGGTCGGCAGGGCTTCCGGAACGGGACTCCCGGCCGCATGGAGGAAATTCAAGAACGCCGTCTCGTAGGCCACATCGGCTTCGCTCCGAAACCCGGCACGCCAGACACGGCTTGCATAGGTCGTTTCGCCGCCCCGCACGAGATAGACGTCGTTCATCCCCCGCGTCAGCAACTCGCAATGGACCGGTTGCGGCAAATCGTAGGCGTCGGCAATGAGATCGCGGAGCGCCGGCGAATCGAGAATCGAATGCGCGATCGGCAAAACCTTGGCAGCCATGGGCAGTGTCCTTGGGTAACGGGAGGTAACAGGAAGGTGACGGCGAACGCTGGAGTGTAGGCGCACGGATCGCGCTATCCAATCGGCTTGATGGGCGTCGCCCGCACTGCGCCGCAACCCCCGGTTTCGTTGGACAAGCGGGGCCCGCGACGCGTACTTCTGGGCGCTTGTCCGACCCGCGACGAACCGAGAGAAACTCCATGCGGCTTTCGCCTTCCGAGACCGATGCCCTGCTGGCTATCGATATTCAAAACGACTTTTGCCGAGGCGGCGCCCTCGCCGTGCCGCAGGGCGACGACATCGTGCCCATCGTCAACCGTCTCCAGAACCGCTTTGCGACCGTGGTTCTGACCCAGGATTGGCATCCTGCCGACCACACCTCGTTTGCCGCGCAACATCCGGGCCGTAACGCCTTTGAGACCGTCACCGTGGCCTACGGCGATCAGGTGCTATGGCCCGACCACTGCGTTCAAGGGACCGACGGCGCGGCTTTTCATCCTGCTCTCGACCAAGACCGCGCCCATCTCGTGATTCGCAAGGGGTTCCGCCCGGCGGTCGATTCCTACTCCGCTTTTTTCGAGAACGATCGAACGACGCCGACCGGTTTGTCGGGATACCTGCGCGAGCGGGGGATCGACCGCGTTTTCCTGACCGGCCTCGCGACCGACGTGTGCGTCCGCTTCAGCGCAATGGACGCGCGCAATCATGGATTCGACACAATCCTGATCGCCGATGCATGTCGAGGCCTAGACAAGGGGGGCGTCAATAGCGCCGTCACCGCGATGAAGGAAGCCGGCGTGCGCGTCATTGAATCCTTTGCAATCACAGGGCTGTCGGCATGACCCAGTTCGTTACGCTCGACGAAATCCGCGCAGCGCACGAAAACCTGCCGGCCATCATTCGCCGCACGCCGATCGTCCCCCTTGCCCGCGACCCCTCCGAAGTCGGGCGCGAAACGCTTTACCTAAAGTTGGAGAACTTGCAGGTCACCGGCGCTTACAAAGTGCGTGCGGCGTTCAACACGATCCGCGTCATGGGAGCGCATAACTTGAAACAAGGTCTGGTCCTGACCTCGTCGGGTAACTTCGCCCAGGCGTTCGCATTGGCCGGGCGCCTTCACAACGTCCCGATTGTCGTGGTCATGATGAATCGGACCAGCCCCTTCAAGGTCGAGGCCGCGCGCGGCTACGGCGCCGAGGTGGTGTTCTGCGGCGACGACGCCTTGGCGCGTCAGCCGGCCGCAGAGGCGGTTGCCCGCGAACGCGGAATGACGGTCATCGATACGTGGGAGGAGCGTCCCATCCCCGCCGGGCATGGGAGCCTAGGCTTGGAGCTACTCGACCAAATGCCCGATGTGGAGCAGGTTCTGGTGCCGGTCAGCAGTAGCGGTTTGATTGCGGGCGTTGCTACCGCGATCAAGGAAACCGCCCCCCAGGTTGCCGTCATCGGCGTTCAGCCCGAGCGCGCCAATGCGGCCTATGTGTCGCTCCAAGCGGGCGTGCCGGCGACGATCGACTATTGGGACAGCATCGCGGACGGCCTTTCAGCCGTGCGCCCCGGCGCCTTCCCGTTTGCCCACGTCCAGCGTTACGTCGACGACATCGTCCTCGTTACCGAGGCCGATATTGCAGCCGCGTTTCGAACGCTGCTGTACCGGGGAAAGGTTTTGGGAGAGCCCGCGGGCGTTGTCGCCGCCGCGGGATTTCTGTCGGGCCGCGTCGCACCGGGGAAAAAGACGATCGCGCTGGTTACGGGCGGCAATATCGTCCCGGAAACAGTCCGCCGGTTGCTGGCCGACCCCGACGAACGTCCGGGCCAATAGAAAAGGCCGCCCAGCAATGCTGGGCGGCCTATATCCTGGATACTGCGATGACTGCGTCAGGGGGTCGTCATTCGCCTATCCAGCCGATCGAGATCTCTTCCGCGCCGCGCCAGTGGCTGGGAGGCCTGCGGAAGGGGACCTTCTAATCGGCTATTTCTTCACCGAGCCGGGTTTTGCACCAGGTTTCGCGGCAATGCCGGGTTTGGCACCGGGCTTCGCGGACGAGGCAGGTTTCGCGCCGGGTTTCTTCGTGTCCATCTGAGGTCTTCTCCAAAAAACCAGCATCTGCTGGCATCGCAAAATGTAGTCCGCGCCCTTACATCGGACAACCGAATGTTTTATATAGTTACTATCGTTTTTCCCGATGGATAGCCGAACCGATGGATGACACGCAGGCGCGCACCTTCCTGGAGATTATCGAGGCCGGCACTTTCGTTGCCGCGGCAGAACGGCTCAACGTCACGCAGTCGACGGTCAGCGCGCGAATCAAGGAGTTGGAGCTTGCGTTAGGCCGGCAATTGTTCGTCCGCGGCCGCGCCGGGGCGACGCTCACCCCCGCGGGGCGCCGATTGCGCCGCCACGCCGCCGCAATCCTGCGTGTTTGGCAGCAGGCGAAACAGGAGGTCGCACTTCCCGCCACGTACCGGGCGAGCCTGCGCATCGGCGGCCAACTGAGCCTATGGGACCGGGTGCTGGTTCGGTGGCTGGGACGGTTGCGTTCGGCCATGCCGGATGTCGCGCTACAGGGCGACGTGGACCAGCCGGAGGGTCTCATGCGGCAAATGACCGAAGGGTTTCTCGATGTCGCGGTACTCTATTCGCCCGAGTCCCGATCGGGACTCGTCGTGGAGCCCCTGCTCGACGAATCGCTGATCCTCGTCAGCAGCGCCGAGAACTATGCGGACTCACCCAACGTTCCCTATGTCTTTGTCGACTGGGGGTCGGCGTTTCTCAACAGCCATCAGCAATTCTTTGCCGATACCGACGCCGCCGGCCTGCAGGTCAGCGTGGGTGTGATCGGTCTCCAGTACATCTTGGAATTCGGCGGCGCCGGCTACTTCCCGACACGGGTCGTGCAGCCTTTGATCGACCGCGGCGTCCTCTACTCCGTTGCAGCGGCACCGGTGTTCACACGACCGGCGTTCGCGGTCTACCGAAGCGACGACAAGAGCGACGACCTTGCGGCCGCCCTCGATCACCTGCGGACGCTCATTGCCGAAGAATCGATACAGATTGCCGAAGAATCGATACAGCCATCCGACGCCCTCAACGCTTTTGCGCCACCTTCCTGAACCGGGGTTTGCGCTTGGCACGAAAGGCGCGTTCACCTTCACGGCCCTCGGGCGAGTCGTAGTACAGACGCACGGCAATGTTTCCAAGATTGGACAGGCCGCGAATCGATTCGGTCTCCGCGTTGAACGCCCGCTTGCCGAGCGCAATCGCGGTCGGGCTCATTTGCAAGATTTCGTCGCACCAGCGCTGCACTTCGGCGTCGAGCTGCGCATCGGGGACGACCGCGTTGACGAGGCCCATCTCCATCGCCTCAGCCGCCGTGTAGCGGCGGCATAGAAACCAAATCTCCTTGGCCTTCTTTTGTCCGACGTGGCGGGCCAGGAGATTGGTGCCGAAGCCTGGATCGATCGATCCCATTTTTGGACCGACCTGACCGAAGACGGCGCTCTCCCCGGCAATGGTGAGGTCGCAAATCGTCGCCAATACATTGCCGCCGCCGATGCACCAGCCGCGCACTTTGGCAATAACCGGTTTGGGGGCATCGCGCATGATCGAATGCAAATCTTCGACCGGCAGACCGATGGTGCCCCGGCCGTCGTACACATGATCGTGCGCACCCTGGTCGCCGCCCGACGAGAAGGCCTTCTTGCCCGCACCGGTCAGGACGATCACGCCAATATCGTCGTTCCAGGCCGCCTTATTGAACGCGTCTACCATTTCCTCACAGGTCTGACCGCGAAAGGCGTTGTGAACCTGCGGGCGGTTGATCGTGATCGTCGCCACGCCCTCCCGCACTGCATATTTGATGTCCTTGTAGGCCATGTCAGGACTGCCCCTGCCAATAGGGTTTGCGGAGTTCGGCTTTCATGACCTTGCCCGCAGGGTTGCGCGGCAGCTCATCGCGAATCTCGATCGCGGCAATGCGCTGGTGCTTGCCGAGCCGTTCGTTGGCCCACACACGCATTGCGTCGAGATCGGGTGCGACCGCGGGCGTGGGTACGATCAGCGCAAGGGGCGTCTCGCCCCAACGTTCGTGCGGAATGCCGATCACGCACAGATCGTACACGTCGGGATGGGCGCCCAGCACCCGTTCGATGTCGGCGGGGAACACGTTGTAGCCGCCGGAGACGATCATGTCCTTCTTGCGGTCGAGCAAGTAGAGGAACCCCTCCTCGTCCAAGCGGCCGATATCGCCGGAACGCAGGAAGGTTCGCCCGCTGACGGGTTCGCGCCAGATCGCCGCCTCGGTCTGCTCGGGGCTGTTGTGGTAGCCCTTCATGAGGATCGGGCTGTAACCGACGATTTCGCCGGCTTCGCCCTGCGGCAACTCCGCGCCGGAGTCGTCGATGATGCGGATATCGTTGCCGAGCATTGCGCGGCCCACCGAAACGATTTTCTTGGGCAGGTCTTCGGGCCGCACGATGGTCGCGAACCCCTCGGTCAACCCGTAGACCTCGTAATAGCCGCACGGAAAGGTCTCCAACATCCGCCGCTTGATCCCCTCACGCATGTGCGAACCAACGGTGGCGAGGGTTTTGAGCGACGACAGATCGCGCGACTGCGACGCCGGCGAATCCAGAATCGCTTGGTACTGGGCGGGCACCATGACGGTCGCCGTCCCCCGCCAGCGTTCGACCAATCGGCACCATTCGTCGGCCTCGAACTTGGGCATGATGACGGCGGTGGCTCCGAATAAAAAAGCGCACAACAACAGCGTCCAGGCGGTGTTGGAATGCAAAGCCGTGGTGACGATGAAAACCGAATCAGTATTGAAGTGCTGTTCGGCGCTCATCAGGTAAGCGTGGTTGAGCCGGCAATGGTGCGTCAGCACGATCCCCTTGGGCACGCCGGTGGTGCCCGAGGAATAGATCAGACAGGCATCGTCGTCGGGTTCGTTGCACACCGGTGGCGCCACGTCGCTGGCCTCGGCCAGCCAGTCGTCGAACGATCGCCAGCCCGGTGCGGTAGCGCCGAAGGCGATGAAGGCCGATGGGTCGACATCCAGCTGCGTGCGGACGCCGTCGATGCGATCGAGATAGCCGTCACTCACGATCAACGCCTTGGCGCCGCAATCCGCGATCATCGTCGCCAAGCTGTCGGCGGTAACAATCGTCGGAAGGGACGCAACCGCCGCGCCCGACTTCAACGTTCCGAAATAGGCGCACACCGCATCGGCGCTATTGTCGGCGAGGATGCCGACCTTGTCGCCTCGACCGATGCCGTGGGCGGCGAGCGCGTGGGCGACGCGGTTCTGGCGACGGTCGAAATCGCCCCAACTCAAGACGCGGTCGTGGCAGACCAGGGCGGCTTTGTCCGGATGGCGCCGCGCGTGCAGCGCCATGTGTTCGGGGATGAGGATCGCAGGGATATCGAATCGGGTCATGGCGGAGGTAGTGTCGCGGCGCACGCGCCGTCGCGCAAGAGTGCTTCTTGCAGCAGGCACTTGCCAAGGCCACACTGCGGACTTGCATTGGAGCGGCCATGACCCAAACCAAACACGCGATGCTGGTGGATGCGGATCACGACGAAGCCGCGCGGCAGCATTTTGCCGTCGGACTCAAGTCGCACCTGTCCGGCGCCGTCGCTCCCGGCACGAAGTCGGTCTACGAGGGTCGGGTCAAACCCGCCTTTCGTCGCGCCAAGGGCCGCGTACCGACCTCCCGCCATGAGGTTCGACGGGCCCTGTCCAACGATCCCTATTACCAGGCCGCCAGCGCGCTCAAACGGACGGCGCAAGAAATGATGTGGGATTCGGTCGGGGCACCGGTCGAGCGCCGCTGGAGCGATCTGAAGACCCGCGCGAGCACGGTCCGCGGGACCGGATCGTTGCGCCTTGACCCGGCTCTGGAGGTTCCTCGCTACCATACGGCGGTCGATATCCACTGCATGCCGGGCGGTTACCACAGCGAGCTCGGCGTGGACGATCTGTTTGCGGGCGCGCTGTACGATCGGGGCATCTATCTGTTTTCGATGGGATTGCGCGGCACGCTCAACGACGACTTCGGACAAAGCCTTGTTGCGTGGGCCCGCAAAACCTATCCCGGCCTCTCGCCCACGCGCATCCTCGACATGGGATGCTCGGTCGGGCATGGGACCCTACCTTGGTGCGACGCTTTCCCCGGTGCAGAGGTGCATGCGTTCGATGTCGGCGCGCCGATGGTGCGCTATGCCCATGCCCGGGCGCAGGCCCTGGGCAAGTCGGTGCATTTTTCGCAACAGAACGCCGAGTCGACGAATTTTCCCGACGCCCATTTCGATCTCATCGTTTCGCAGATCATCATTCACGAAACCTCGCGCCGCGCGCTGCCGCGCATTCTGCGGGAGTGCCACCGGCTGCTGAAGCCGGGCGGGATCATGCTCCACATGGACGGGGTCGACTGGCGCGGCTTGGACCCCTACGACGCCTTCGTTCCCGACTGGGATACCTATTTCAACAACGAACCGTTCATCGGTCCGATGCACGATTTGGATTTACCGCAACTGGCGGTGGACGTCGGGTTTGCGCGGGAGAAAGTGATCTGCACGACCGCCACCAGCGCCAGGCGGGACCGCGAGAACCAGGGCCGCCGAGAGCTCGTGTCCGGCGATTTCGGCAACGTCGGCGCCTTCATGGTATTCGGCGGGATCAAAGATTGAATAAGTAATGGGCACCTTTCGGCCTTTGCCTACTTTCTAAGCAGGGCATAGGCGAGGCGCGACGGGCGACGACCCCGCGTGGCGCATCTTTTCATTTCTATTTCAACTACTTAAGTCGTAGCGATCGACTTGGCACGACTCTTGGGTAGTGACGCCCGACAGCACCCACGAAAGGCGAGTCAGACCCCATGCGCACGTACCTAGGCGTCAGCATCATCAGCCTCCTTTGCCTCTCGGCCGGCCCGGCGCTGGCCCAGGAGGTCAGCGAAACCGCGTACATCTTCAATTCGCTCTCGTTTTTGATGAACGGCTTCCTCGTCATGTGGATGGCGGCCGGTTTCGCGATGCTCGAAAGCGGCCTGGTGCGCAGCAAGAACGTGGCGACGATCTGCCTCAAGAACATCGCCCTCTTTTCGATCGCCGGCATGACCTATTACCTCGTCGGCTACGACCTCATGTACACCGGCGTCGACGGCGGGTTCATCGGCAGTATTTCGTGGTGGAGCGCCGACGACAGCGCCGCGCTCGCGGGCGACTTCTCGGGCAACTATGCGGCTTCATCCGACTGGTTCTTCCAGATGGTTTTCGTCGCAACCGCTGCATCGATCGTGTCCGGTGCCGTCGCCGAACGTAGCAAGCTGTGGTCTTTTCTCGTCTTCGTCGTCGTCCTCACCGCGGTCATCTACCCGATCACCGGGTCGTGGCAGTGGGGTGGCGGCTGGCTTAGCGAGATGGGTTTCGCGGATTTCGCGGGCTCGACCCTCGTGCATTCCGTTGGCGGTTGGGCCGCCCTGACCGGCTGTTTGATCTTGGGTGCCCGACGGGGCAAGTACGCCAACGGGCGGGTCAATCCGATGCCTGGCTCGTCGCTTCCCCTGGCAACGCTCGGGACATTCATCCTTTGGCTCGGCTGGTTCGGCTTCAACGGTGGCAGCCAGCTCGCGATGGGGTCGGCGGCGGATGTGATCGCCATTGCCAACATCTACGTCAACACCAACATGGCGGCTGCCGGCGGCGTGGTGGCCTCGATGCTACTTGCGCAGGCACTCTACAAGAAGGTCGACCTGACCCTCGTCCTCAACGGGGCGATTGCGGGGTTGGTCTCGATCACCGCGGGGCCCGACACGCCCTCGATCTTCGAAGCCATTCTGATCGGCGGCGTCGGCGGTATTCTCGCGGTCCTCGCCATCCCGCTATTCGACCGGTTCAAGGTCGATGACGTGGTCGGCGCGATCTCGGCGCATTTGGTGGCAGGCATTTGGGGTACCCTAGCCGTGCCGCTGACAAACGGCGACGCCAACTTCGGGACGCAACTGGTCGGCATCTTGGCAGTAGGCGCCTTCACCGTGGTGGCAAGCGCGATCGTTTGGTTCGCCATCAAATACACGATGGGAATCCGCGCCGATCAGGAAAGCGAGGCGCTCGGCCTGGACCGCGCGGAACTGGGCCTCGAAGCCTACCCGGAATTCGGAATCGGGTCGCGATCGATGTAACGCTCCGATCGGAGGCCAATCGGAACGCTCACCCCGAAATCGGCATTGCCGTCCCTCGGCGGTTTCCTATCGAACGGGGGATCGTTCCGAACCCAAGCGGGCACCGAGGCGGAATCACCGTCTCCCCTGTTCGGATGGTTTTGCCGGTGCGCGCATGGCACACCCGCTTTTGCTGCGAAGAACAATTGGCACATCGGTCACGAACCTGTGACGCGACTCGATCATAGGCAGGAAAGCAAGCGCTACCGCCACTTACGCAAAGTACTGGTGGGCGGGCACGCTTGACACGACCCGGTGGGGCTCGACAATCGCGCCATGCTCGTCTTACCGACATGCGGTGCCGATGCGGACCATCATTAGGCAAGCCGCCAGCGATGGCACACCGAAACACGCGCTGGTTACCTCGGCTATTGTCGGGACGATCCTGGTCGCCATCAACCATGGCGACACGATTCTAGCAGGGCACATGCCGCCCTATATCAAGATCGTCCTCACGTACCTCGTGCCGTATTGTGTGATGACCTTCGGCGCGGTGAGCCACAAGCGCACCCTCATGTTCCGCGAACGTCGCACCGCTCAGGACCGCTAGGTCACCTGCACATCACACCGTGGGCACCCCCGCAGCGACGGTTTGCCCATGACCGTAACCGGATTAGAGTTCCCCGGATTCGGGGCAACCAAAGACATCAATAGGGAGGACGTAATGAAGCAGGTTATTGCCGCCGCGGGCGCCGCCGTGCTCGCGGCTACTGTCGCTTTCGGCACCACTCACGACGCACAGGCCCAGGAGAAGACCCTCCGCGTCGCTCACTTCGGGTTCAATCCGCAAAAAGGCCGATTCGAGATGGCGTTCGGCGCCCAATCGACACTGCCGCTAATGGCGTTCGCCGACAGCATGACGTTTCTCAATCGCGACGGGTCGGTCGACCCCGGTCTTGCGACGTCGTGGGAAGTCAAAGATCCGACGACATGGGTCTTCAAAATCCGCGAAGGCGTGAAGTTCCACAACGGCGCGCCAATGACCGCCGACCAAGTCGTCAAGAACGTCGACTTCCTCATCAGCGACGAGGCCGGCAAGACCAGCATTTCGTCGCGCTTCCTCGGCCTTTCGGGCGCCAAGAAGATCGACGAACAAACCGTCGAAATCACGACCACCACGCCCAATCCGATTCTCGATCGCTGGTTCGCGTTGTTCCGGATCATGGATGCCGACTATCAAAAGGACGTCGGAATCGAGGGATTCACCATCAAACCGATTGGGACCGGCCCGTTTAAGGTTACGAGCTGGACCGGCGAAAGCATGGAAGCGGAACGGTTCGCCGACGCGTGGCGACCGGCGAAGATCGATCGTTTGCGAATCGATTCGCTCACCGAGGTCGCGGCGCGCGTCAGCGCGCTCCAATCCGGACAGGTTGATATCGCTTGGACCCTCAGCCCAGACGATATTCCCCGCCTCGAAGCATCGGGCCAAAAGACCAATATCACCCAGATCTTCGATGTCGTGTCGTTCAAGTTCAACATCGTTCCGGAACGCACGACGGCCGACAACGCGCCGATCTTGGACCGCCGGGTCCGTCGGGCGATCAACTTTGCCATCAACCGCGACCAGTACGTGAAGGAAGTGCTGGGCGGATTGACCGTCGCGGCCGGGCAATCCGGTGCGAGCACCGTGGCCGGTCATCAGAAGGACATCAAACCCTACCCCTACGATCCGGAGCAGGCCAAGAAGCTGCTCGCCGAGGCCGGCTACGGCGGCGGCCTGAACTTGATTATGGAATTGATCCCGACCTCGACCGACTACACCGATACGTCGCAATTCATCGCCGACAGCCTGCGTCAGGTCGGCATTAACCTCGAACTAAGGCAAATCGCCTTGGCCGATTTGCTTGGCAAGTTGCGCGGGCAAAAGCCGTGGGACGGCCACATGTGGATGGGTCTGGTTGAGTCCTTTCCAACCGGCGACGTGATGCGTCCCTTCGCAACCGATTCGTGCAGCTTCTTCGGCGCGTTCATTTGCGACCAAACGATCCAACCGACGATCGATGCGGCGAACGCCGAGTTCGACAAGGCCAAACGCGCCGACTTGGTGCGCCAAGTCGTGAAGCACTATCACGACGAGGCATTGATCTCGTACATGTACGAACGCTCGGTGATCGACGGCCTTTCGCCGAAGGTAAAGAACTACCGCTTGTTCAATCGCGCCATCAACTGGCACGAAATCGACCTCGAAGGCTGAACGCGACACTCCCGGGAGCAACCCGCTCCCGGGAGTTCTTTAGGTGTCGCGCCCTTGTTGCTTGAGAAAATCGCCTAGGGTCCGTCCCGGCTTTTCAGCGAACGTCGCGTCCTGACGCGCGATTTGCTCCATGCGATCGAGGCGAAAGTTGCGAAAATCGTCGCGGGTTTCGCACCAGGCGACCAGCGTCCACGAATATCCCCAATAGAACAGACCCAGCGGATGCACGATTCGGCTGGTCGATTCGCCGTCCGCCCGCGTGTAGCGGAAGCTCACCTTGTAGCGATCGTTCACCGCGCGCCGCACCACCGACAGGTTCGCGGTGACCGCGGTGTCGGGCATGATGCGCGGCGCGAATAGCGCGCTTTCGACGATATTGATGCGCAGCGGTTCAGGCAAGACCGCCTCGATCTTCGTCAACGCGCTATGGGCGGCAGACGCCAGATCCGGGTCGGCCCAGCTCTGCACGATGCGCGAGCCGAGAATGAGCGCCTCGATTTCCTCGGCGTTAAACATCAGTGGCGGCAGGTCGAATTTTCTGTCCAGGGTGTAGCCGACGCCAGCCTCGCCGGCGATTGGCACCCCCGTCACAATCAAATCGCTGACGTCGCGGTAGATCGTACGTTCGGACACCTCGAGTTCGCCGGCCAGTTGCGCCGCCGTCATGAAACGGCGCGAGCGCAGCATCTGGACGATCTCGAAAAGTCGGTCGGCGCGGCGCATAGGCTCCCTTGGTTCTGCGTGGGCGGGCGGACCGCATCAAGGCTAGAATGCTAATGCGCCGAGGATGCGGCGTCGAACGAACCGGCGGCCACCCTGGGAGCGCGATCGCCCCCAGGAGGACCATTGGGCTCAGCCGTTGGGCGAGAACAACGCGACGGTCGCCCCTGCTGGATCTTCAATCCAGACAAAGCTGCCCGCCGGAATGTCGACACGGGGTTGGACGATTTTCGCGCCGAGTTTCTGCGCTTTCGCCGTCGCCGCATCGAGATCCTCGACTCCGAGATAGGGCAGCCAGTGCGGCGACCCGCCGTTCGACGGGGCGAATCCCGCGAACGGTTCGGCCCCCGTGCTGACCATCGTGTAGGTCGCGCCGTCCATATCCATGTCGGCGAAGCGCCAGCCCAACAAATCGCCGTAGAAGGATTTGGCTTTGCCGGGGTTGTTCGGGTGCAGTTCCATATAGACGAAAGGGTTGGTCATCGTTTGTCTCCGTGGTTCGGTCAATGCGTTAATGCCCGCAGACTCTACCAACCCCCTCCTGACACCATCCTGTCAGGAGACTTCGTTACACCACATTTTTTTCGCGGGCGACGCTTGCGATTCGGCGTGAGCAAAACTGCGGCACCAAAGGAAAAGCCGCGGCGCTTTTCTTGGCGCCGCGGCTGGTGTCGCTACCGTACCGAACTCTCGCCTAGTTCGACATCGCGATGTCGGCCCAGTTGATGCGCCAGTTCTCGTTCTTGTAGTTACCGACCTTCTTCGAGGTCGCATCGAGCTCGAACTGATCGTAGAGGAAGATAACCGGCGCCTCCTCATGGTAGACCTCGGCAATCTTGCGCAGGTAGGCGGCCCGCTTCGCGGGGTCGAATTCGGTATTGGCGCCCTCGATCGCAGCCTCGGCATCGGGCAGGCAGGTCCACTTTGCCCGGGCGTTGCAGGAATGGAAGGCATTGACCGAGCGCATCACATCGATCGACGGGTTCGACCCATAGTTCATGATGTGCATCTCGCCCTCGAACGGCTTGGCCCCGGTCACGCGGCCGAAAAGATCCGGCAGGGAGATGATCTTGAGCTCCATGTCGATGCCGACTTTCTTCAAATCCTGGGCGACCTGCTGATAAAGGTTGGTGAGATCGGCGTTGTTGTTGACAATCTCCGCCACGACCTTGAGGCCGTCGGGATAACCGGCTGCTGTGAGCAGTTGCTTTGCCTTCGTGGGATCGTAGGGATAGGCCTTGATGTCGGCTTGGTAGCCGTTGACCGAGGCCGCCGCCGGTTGACCGGACGCTTGGCCGAAGCCATTGAACAGCGTGTCGATGAACGACTTATCGATCGCGTAGTTGAAGGCCTGCCGGACGCGCTTATCCTTGGTGAACCCACCCATGTTCTCGTTGAACACGAGGACCGCAACCGACGGCGTCGTCCCGGCGTTCACGGTGCCGCCGGCTTGCTGGATCAATTTGACCGAATCCGTCGGTATCCCGAAGGCTAGGTCCACTGCCTCGGATTGAAACGCCTGGACGCGGGTGGCCGCCTCGGGCTGGAAATACATCAAGATGCCGTCGATCTTGGCCCGTCGCGGTCCTTTGTCGAATTTGACCATGTCGGTCTTGGTTTCATCCCACGACGTGGCGCGGAACGGACCGGTGCCCGAAGGATTATTGCCGAACTTGTCGCGGCCCAAATCAACCCACGCCTGGGGGTCGACAATACGGAAGGCAGAGATTTCGTTGGGCAGAATCGGCGCAGGTCGTTCGGTGACGATGTCGACCGTCAGGTCGTCCACTTTCTTTGCGTCGACGATGTGTTTGAGGCTGCCGTAGACCGATCCGCCGAATTTCTTCTGATCGTCCGACTGGAGATTCTTAACCGCCCACACGATCGTATCCGCGTTGAACGGCGCGCCGGCATGGAACGAGACACCGGGTGCCAGCGTAAACCGCCAGGTCGTCGGATCGACGTTGGTCCAGCCGGTGGCCAAACGTCCCTTTACCGAGCCGTCGCCGTCTACCGTCGTCAAGGCGTCGAACATCGCCTCGAAGGTATAGCTGTGCTGGTAACTGAGACTGGTGGTGGGATCGCCGTGATTCGGCGGATTGCCGATATTCGACACCCGCAACGTCTGCGCCGGCGCGCCGACCGAACCAAACACGAGTGCCGCGGTGGCGACCGCCACAACGGACACGACATACCCTGCTCCCTTAGCCATCGTCACAAATTCCTCCCTGTGCGGTGTCGGCGGATCGGGCGCTCCCGTCGCGGACCCCAAGCTAGGAGTTTATCCCAGGTCACAGGCACCTGCCCACGGGGTGCATCGCGGTAATGTTTTGCTGAAAATCGTCAAGGATACGGCCCTCGACTGAGCTAGGATTGCCAGGGACGCGGCGTCGCGGCCCCTGGGGAGGGAGAACGAACATGGCGAAATACGATTTGGTCGTCCGTGGCGGGACCGTCATCGATGGTACGGGCGGCGCACCCTTCGAGGCCGATGTCGCCGTGGCGGACGGCAGGATCGCGGTCGTCGGCAAGGTAGCGGACGCCGGCACCGAAGAGATCGACGCCAAGGGTCACCTCGTCACACCGGGCTTCATCGACATCCACACCCACTTCGACGCGCAGGTGATGTGGGACCGGCATCTGACCCCGTCCTCCGAGCACGGCGTTACCACCGTGCTGATGGGCAATTGCGGGGTCGGCTTCGCGCCGTGCAAACCCGAGCATCGCGCGGTCATGGTCGATGTGATGGACGGGGTCGAGGACATCCCCGCCGCTGTCCTCGACCAAGGATTGCCGTGGACCTGGCAGAGCTTTCCTGAATTCATGGATGTCTTGGAAACACGCCAAGCGGACGTCGACTTCGGCTCCTTCGTGCCGCATGTGCCGATCCGCGTCTTCGTCATGGGCGACCGCGGCATCCGCCGCGAACCGGCCTCGCCCACCGACATCAAACAGATGGCAGCGTTGGTCGAAGAGGGCATCGAGGCGGGCGGATTCGGGTTCACCACGTCGCGGGCAACCGGCCACCGCGCGCGCAGCGGCGACGTGATCCCCTCGACGACTGCGGACGAGGACGAGCTCCTCGCGCTCGCACTCGCGATGACGCGCAAGGGCCGTGGACATTTCATGTCGGCGTCCGAGTTCAACAGCGTCAATGGCGTCTCGGCCGAGTTCAACATGCTGCGGCGGATCGCAGAGGTATCCGGCCGCCCGGTCCACTTCCCACTGCTGCAAGCCAGCGACGCACCGGATCGCTGGCGCGAAATCGCCGACGGCGCGGCGGCGGCGATCAAGAACGGTGCCAGCATGTACGGCCAGGTCGTGCCCCGCCCGGTCGGCGTGCTGTTCGGCCTGGAAATGACCAACAATCCGTTCACGACCTGTCCGTCCTACCAGGCGATTGCCGGTCTGCCGCTGATCAAGCGTGTCGCGGCGCTGCGCGATCCGGCGCTGCGGGCCCGCCTGCTTGCCGAGGATCCTGCCAACCCCGACGACCGCGTGGTGAAAATGTCGCGCAGCGCGGACTTGCTCTACCGCATGGGCGATCCGCCGAACTATTCGCCGCCCTTGAGCGACCGCCTCGACAAAATCGCCGAAAGCCGGGGCACGACGCCCTTGGATGTCGCCTACGACGTGATGCTCGAAAACGACGGCAACGGCGTCCTCTATCTGCCGGCGCGCAACTTTGCGTTCAACAATCTCGATACCTGTCTGGAAATGTTGCGCCGGCCCGAAATGGAAATCGGCCTCGGCGATGCCGGCGCCCACGTCGGGCGAATTTGCGACAGCAGCATGCCGACTTTTCTGCTGACCTACTGGGGTCGCGACCGCGACGGCGAACAACTGTCGCTGCCCTGGATCGTCAAAGCGCTGACCGGCGACCATGCCCGCGTCATGGGGATGCCCGATCGCGGCGTCCTCAAAGCTGGGCTCAAGGCCGACATCAACGTGATCGATCATGGCCGCCTTAAACTGCACGCCGCGCGCGCAACGCACGATTTGCCGGGCGGGGCGATGCGGCTGTCGCAGCAGGCCGACGGTTATGTGGCGACGGTCGTGTCGGGCCTGGTCTCGCGGCGCGACGGCGATTGGACCGGCGCGCTGCCCGGGCGACTGGTGCGCGCAAGCTGACAATCCGCCTGCACCACTGTCGGTTGTCGCCCACCGATGTTATATCAAACCATCCCCTGAAACCGCGTCGTCCCGGAAACCCACCATGATCTTGCCTGCTGAAAACAAAACCTTCGACATCTCCGTTCCCGTTCTCATCATCGGCGCCGGCGCCTGCGGTATCAGCGCCGCGCTGACGGCCAAGGAGAACGGCGTCGAGGCCATGCTGCTGGAACGCGACGAGACGCCGAGCGGATCCTCGTCGCTATCGACATGTTTGATTCCGGCTGCCGGCACGAAATTGCAAAAGGCCGCAGGGGTGACGGATTCGCCCGAGCAATTCGCCAAGGACCTCATCGCCAAGGCCAAAAACAAGAACGATCCGGACATGGCCCGTTGGGTCGCCGAGGCCAGCGCGCCCACGGTCGATTGGTTGGTCGACACCGTCGGCCTGCCGTTATCGTTGGTCACCGGGTTCAAATACCCTGGGCACAGCGAATGGCGCATGCACGGCTCGCCCAACCGTACCGGCACCGAATTGATGGCGGTGCTGAACGAGGCGATCGGCCGCGAGGGCATCGATATCGCGACCTCCGCTCCGGTAACCAGCCTGTTCGCCGATCAAACGACCGGCCGCGTCGCCGGCGTGCGCATCACCCGACCGGACGGCGCCGTCGAGGACATCGGCTGCGACGCCTTGGTCCTGGCCTGCAACGGCTACGGCGGGAACCCCGATATGGTGCGCGAGTTCGTGCCCGAGATGGCCGACGCTTGGTACTTCGGCCACACCGGCAACAAGGGCGATGCCGTCAACTGGGGCCGCCAACTTGGCGGCGCCGTCGCGGACATGGGCGGCTACCAGGGTCACGGCGCTGTCACCCAGCCGCACGGGACACTCCTTTTTTGGGGATTGCTGACCGAGGGCGGGATTCAGGTGAACCTCAAGGGCGAACGTTTTTCCAACGAGGTGCGCGGCTATTCCGAACAGGCGGTGGACGTGATCGCCCAGCCCGAGGGCGTTGCCTGGGAAATTTGGGACGAAGGCGGCCACACGCTCGGCGTCGATTTCCTCGACTACCGCAACGGCATCGAGATGGGCGCCCACAAATCGGCCGACACCATCGAAGGCATCGCCGAACAGACCGGCCTGCCACTGGCGGCACTCAAACAAACCTTCGCCGACATCGAAGCGTACCGCCGCGGCGACAAGGAAGACCCCTGGGGCCGCGACTGGAGCAAGACTGAGCTGATGGCCCCGCCCTACCACTTCGCCAAGATCACCGGCGCCCTGTTCCACACCCAGGGCGGGCTGATCGTCAACGACAAGGCGCAGGTGTTGCGCGAGGACGGCACGCCACTCCCCAACCTCTATGCCGGCGGCGGCGCGGCGCGTGGCCTGTCGGGCCCGTCGCGTTGGGGCTACCTGTCGGGCAACGGGCTGCTGACCGCGACCGTCCTGGGACGTATCGCCGGTCGCGAAGCGGCGAAACAGGTCAAGGGCTGACGCACAACCCGGCTGTGGTACGCTGAACATCCACCCTAGGAGCCGCTATGCCCGTCAAACCCGCTGCCGGAAAGACCTTCGAATACACCGTCCCCGTTGTCGTTGTCGGTGCCGGCGCGGCTGGCATGACGGCCGCGCTGGCCGCGCGGGACGGCGGTGCCGAGGTCCTGTTGCTGGAACGCGACCATACGCCGCGCGGCTCGACGGCGATGTCGCAGGGCAATATCGCGGCGGCCGGCACCAAAAGCCAAAAAGACGCAGGCGTCGAGGACTCGGGCAACAGGTTCGCCGACGACATCATCAAGCTGACGCGCGGCGAGACCGACCACGATCTGGCCCGCGTCTTTGCCAACGCCTCCGGCCCGACGGTCGATTGGTTGAGCGAAAAGCACAACATTCCGCTGGCCGTCGATTTGGATTGGGGCGCAAAGCTCGGCCACTCGCGCCCGCGCATCCACGCGACCCCGACCAAGACCGGCACCGAGCTGATGGGTTGCCTGATGAACGCGTGCGAGGCCGCCGGCGTCGACCTCATCACCGACGCCCATGTCGTCGACGTCTATGCCGAGGACGACGGCACCGTCCGCGGGATTCGATTCGAACGGCCCGACGGCTCGGACGAAGAGGTCGGCTGCGGCGCGTTGATCCTGGCGACCTGCGGCTTCGGCGCCAACCGCGAGATGATCCGGCAATTCATTCCCGAGATGGCCGACGCGATCTACCACGGTCACGAAGGCAACGAGGGCGAAGGCATCCGGTGGGGCATGGAACTCGGCGCCGCGACCGGCGACATGACTGCATTCCAAGGATTGGGGGCGTTGGCCGAACCCGCCCGCGTCCTGATCCACTACATCGTGATCCTCGACGGCGGGATCGTCGTCAACGTCAACGGCGAACGCTTCACCGACGAATCGACCGACATCTCCGGCATGGGCCGCAAGGTCACCGCGCAGCCCGAGCATTATGTGTGGTTCATCTTCGACCAGCAGCGCCAGGACTTCGTCATGAAGTACGAGGAGCACAAAGAGGCGATGTCCGTGGGCGCGGTCCGCAAGGCCGAGACCACCGAGGAACTCGCTGCGATCACCAAGATGCCGCTGGAGACCATTGAAAAGACGCTCGCCGACGTCGTGGCGATGCAGAACGGCCAGGGCAAAGACAAATTCGGCCGCGACTTCGCCGGCGAAAAGCCGCTGCAAGGTCCGCCGTGGTACGTCGTCAAGTCCGTCGGCGCGTTGTTCCACACCCAAGGCGGTCTCGTCATCGACGGCAACGCTCAAGTCCAACGCCAGGACGGCACGCCGTTGCCCAACCTGTTCGCTGCCGGCGGCACCGCGCGCTCGACCTCGGGCCCGTCGGACTGGGGCTATATTCCGGCGGCCGGCTTGTTCACCGCCACCACGCAAGGCAGGCTTGCGGGCGAAGCGGCCGCGCGACTCACGACATCGGCAAAGCAAAGCGACGCCGCGGAGTAGCGGCCCCGATGTCATGACGCAGGCTAAACGGGGCGGATTGCCGCCAACCATCGCCAAGGCCGAAAAAGAGCTTGTTGCGTTCGCTATGGCGCTGCCCGAGGCTGTCGAGGAATGGCCGTGGGGCGACCGCGCCTTCAAGGTACGTAAGAAGGTCTTTACGTTCCTGGTGTGCAGCGACGACGCCCTGAAGTTCACGGCCAAGCTGCGCGACGGCCACGCCGAAGCCGATCACCTGCCCTTCACCGAAGCGACCGGCTATGGCCTCGGCAAGGCCGGCTGGATCACCGCGCGGTTCGAACCAGGCGAAGAGGTGCCGGTGACATTGCTCGAGGACTGGATGGTCGAAAGCTACAGATTAGTTGCACCCAAGAAGCTGGTCGCAACACTGGAAAGTTGACTCCGCCCTACCCCTTGGGCTTTTTCTGCTCGACCTTCTCGATCGGGCCGCCGGCGTCGACCCACGCGCCGAAGCCGCCGCCGATGTGGGCCACGGGTTCCAGGCCCATGTCCTGGAGTTGCTTGGTCGCCAGCGCCGAGCGCCAGCCGGATTTGCAATAGAACACGAACTTCTTGCCGCTGGCGAAGACGTCGCGGTGATAGGGGCTGTCGGGGTCGACCCAGAATTCCAGCATGCCGCGCGGGGCGTGGACCGCACCGGGGACCTTGCCCTCGTGCCACAACTCCCTGACGTCGCGAATGTCCACGATCGTCACGCTTTCGTCACCGACCAGCGCTAAAGCCTGCTCTACCGCAATCGTTTCGACCGCGGCATTGGCCTCTTCGACCAATTGCTTGTAGCCTTTCTTCATCCTATGACTTCTCCGGTTGAGGTTGGCTGCCAGATTAGCCGATCCGGCCCAGAAGACCACGACAGACCCCAGAAAGGTCCCTTTGTGAGCGCCAGAAGAGCCCGTTTCCACGTCGGCCAGATCGTCGCCCATCGCCGCGCCGGGTACCGGGGCGTTGTCTATGACGTGGACCCGACCTTCAGCCTCGACGACGAGTGGTACAACGAAATGGCGCGCTCGCGCCCGCCCAAGGACAAGCCGTGGTACAGTGTGCTCGTCGACGGCGGAGAGCACACGACCTATGTCGCCGAACGCCACCTCGAGCGCAGCGACGACGATTCGGACATTCAAAACCCGCTGGTCGAGGATTTGTTTGCCGAACTCCGCGACGGCGCCTACGTGCCGCGCGACCGCCACAACTGACCGTCCACCGCAATAGGGAGATACGACATGCGTCTTAAGGGCAAGACGGCGCTCGTCACCGGCGCCGCATCGGGAATCGGGAAGGCCACCGCGCTACGCTTCGCCGAAGAAGGCTGCACCGTAGTGTGTGCCGACAAGAACGGCGACGGCGCGCAACAAACCGCGACGGAAATCGGCGGGAATGCGATTGCGCTGACATTGGATGTGACCAAGGCCGATCAGGTCTCAACGGCCATCGCCAAGGCGGTCGCACACACTGGCGGCCTAGACATCGTCGTCAACAATGCGGGCATCACCATCGTCGGCAGCGTCGAGCAATTGAGCGAGGCGCAGTGGGATACCGAGATGGATATCAACGTGAAGTCCATCTATCTGATGTCCAAGGCCGTGTGGCCGCACATGAAAGAGCGCAAGGGCGGCGTGATCCTCAACACCGCGTCGATCGCCGGGCAGATCGGCATTGCCCAGGACGCGGCATACTGCGCGTCGAAGGCCGCGGTCATCATGCTGACCCGGTGCATGGCCAAGGACGGCGCCGGCGACAAAATCCGCGTCAACTGTGTGTGCCCCGGTTTCATCGACACGCCGATGATCCAGGGCTACTTCGACGACCAGGACGATCCGGCCGCCGCGCGAGAATTTGCTACCGGGCTGCACCCGCTGGGCCGGCTGGGTTTGGCCCGCGATATCGCCAACGGCTTCCTGTACCTAGCCAGCGACGATGCCGAATGGGTGACCGGCACCGCACTGACGGTCGACGGCGGCCTGACCGCCGCGCTGCCTGGTTAGCCCCAAGCTTGATGCCAACCGGAGCGGTCCCTAAGGTCGAAGGACTGCTCCCCTGACCCAGGTCCGCCAATGGATATCCGCAAAGGCTTTCTCGATACCGTCGGCAACACGCCACTGATCCGCCTGAACCGCCTGTCGGACGCGACGGGTTGCGAAATTCTCGGCAAGGCCGAGTTCCTCAATCCGGGCGGCTCGGTCAAGGATCGCGCTGCGTTGGCGATCATCGAAGACGCCGAGGCAAGCGGCGCGCTGAAACCCGGCGGCACGATCGTCGAAGGCACTGCCGGCAATACCGGCATCGGCCTCGCGCTGGTCGGCAATGCCAAGGGCTACAAGACGATCATCGTCATTCCGGAGACGCAAAGCCAAGAGAAGATGGACATGCTTACGCTGTGCGGTGTCGATCTGCGGCCGGTCCCGGCGAAGCCCTATAAAGACCCCGGCAATTACGTGAAGGTGTCGGGCCGCACCGCCGATGAGTTGAACGCAAAGAATCCGGGCAGCGCGATCTGGGCCAACCAGTTCGATAACGTCGCCAACCGTATGGGCCACTTTCGCACCACCGGACCGGAGATTTGGCAACAGACGGACGGCACGGTCGACGGTTTCATTTGCGCCGTCGGCACCGGCGGGACGTTGGCCGGCGTTGGCATGTATCTCAAGGAACAAAACCCCGACGTGAAAATTGGGCTGGCCGATCCGATGGGGGCCGCGCTCTACAACTACTACGCCCACGGCGAGCTCAAGTCCGAGGGGTCGTCGATCACCGAAGGGATCGGCCAGGGCCGCATTACCAAGAATCTAGAAGGCGCGCCGGTCGATCTGCCGTTCCAAATCCCCGATGACGAGGCGCTACACATTGTTTTCGATTTGATCGAGCAGGAGGGGTTGGTCCTGGGCGGCTCCAGCGGCATCAACGTGGCCGGCGCGGTGCGCATGGCCAAGGCGCTGGGCCCCGGGCATACCATCGTGACCATCCTGTGCGACTTCGGCACCCGCTATCAAAGCAAGATGTTCAATCCGGCCTTCTTGCGCGACAAGGGCCTGCCGGTCCCCCATTGGATGGCCTGAGCCATGACCGAACACCTGTTCACGGACGACGCCTACCTCAGGGAGTGCACGGCGACGGTGACCGCGGTGCACGACACCGGGGTCGAACTCGACCGCACCGTGTTCTATGCCCAGGGCGGCGGCCAGCCGGGCGATACCGGCACCTTCACCGTGGGCGACGGCACGACGCTCGCCGTCACCAACGCAGTCAAGGGCGAGGCGCCCGGCAGCATCGTGCATTGCCTGGCCGAGGGGGCGACGCCGCCGCCGGTCGGTGCAACCGTGACGGCGGCTATCGACTGGGACCGCCGCCACAAACTCATGCGAATGCATACCTGCATGCATCTGTTGTCGGCGATCCTGCCCTACCCTGTCACCGGCGGGTCGGTCGGCGACGAAAAGGGCCGGCTGGATTTCGACATTCCCGAGGCGACCCTCGACAAGGACGACATCGCCGCCCAGCTTGCGGCCCTGATCGCGGCCGACCATCCGGTGACCGACGATTGGATCACCGACGCCGAACTCGATGCGCAACCCGACCTCGTCAAGACGATGGCCGTGCAACCGCCGCGCGGCGCGGGCAAGGTACGCCTGCTGCGGATTGGCGACGGCATCGACCTCCAGCCCTGCGGCGGGACGCACGTCAAACGAACCGGCGAAATCGGCGCCATCGAGATCGGCAAGATCGAAAAGAAGGGCCGCCAAAACCGCCGCGTGAACCTGCGCTTCGCTTAGCGAGGCGTTTCTCAATAGAGTCCCGCGGCGACCGACCGCCACTCCGGGCGCTGCGCCGGGGCCCTGTGGGCAGGCCTATTGGAGCGGGCGGCATTTCGTCTGTCCTTGATTGTCGCTTTCCCCCTCCCTACCC
>CAYGKG010000013.1:0-46650 GCA_964350495.1 uncultured Alphaproteobacteria bacterium | reverse complement strand
CCCCGCGAAGTCGATGTTCCCGAGGACATGCCGCTTCTGTGGATTCTGCGCGACGAACTTCGGCTGACCGGTACCAAATACGGCTGCGGTATCGCCCAATGCGGCGCCTGTACGGTCCACATCGACGGCACAGCGATGCGGTCCTGCCAGTTCAGGGCTGCGGACCTGGAGGGCGTCGATGTCACCACCATCGAGGGGATCGGCACACCCGAAACGCTCCATGCGGTACAGGCCGCTTGGATCGAAAAGCAAGTGGCCCAATGCGGGTACTGTCAGTCGGGCCAGATCATGCAGGCCGTCGCCCTGTTGGAGGTCAACCCCAAACCGAGCAACAGCGAGATCGACGAGACCATGTCGGGCAATTTGTGTCGCTGCGGCACCTATCCGCGCATCCGCGAGGCGATCCATCTCGCATCAAAAAAGGTGGGAGCCTAGTCATGGGAAAGTTGCGCACCGTTACCCGTCGCACTTTCCTGATCGGGTCCGTGGCGATTGCCGGCGGCGTCGCGTTTGGCACCTACTTGATTGCCAAACCCCATGACAATCCGCTCGCGGCCGATCTGGGCCCGGACGAGGCGACCTTTAATCCCTGGGTTAAGATCAGCAAAGACAGGATCACGCTGATCGGCCCGCATACCGATCTCGGGCAGGGAGTTCGCTCATCCCAGGCTGCATTGATCGCCGAAGAATTGGATCTCGAGTTCGGCCAGTTTGAAACCGACCCCGGCATGCCCTCCCCAGCCTACTTCAATGGCGCCTTCGGCGCCGAGGGCGCGCCGTTCATGCCGAGCGATCAGAGTTTCCAGGCCGAGACCGTGCGCTCGGCCCTCGGTGCGGTCGTGAAAGTGATGGGCATCCAAGGAACCGGCGGTTCGACCACAATGGCCGACAGCTTTGAAAAGCTTCGGATGGCCGGCGCGGTCGCCCGCGAGACTCTGAAACTGGCCGCCGCGCGCCGCGAAGGACTATCGGTGAGTCAACTCAGCACCGAACTCGGCCATGTGGTCCTACCCAACGGAAACCGCATTCCCTACACCGACCTGGCGGCGGAAGCAGCACTCATCGAGCCGGTCACGAATGTGCAACTGCGCCCGCCGTCGGCGTGGCGCCTCATCGGTAAGCCGATGGAGCGGCTGGACATTGTCGCGAAATCGACCGGCACACTGACCTTCGGGGTCGACCTCATGATGGACGGGATGGTCAACGCCACCGTCAAAGTGAACCCGCGCCAGGGCGGCACCCTCAATGGGTATGACGCGACGACCGCTGCGACGATGCCCGGTGTCCAGACGATCCTGCCGGTAACCAACGGTGTCGCTGTCCTCGCCGACAACACCTGGAATGCCTTTCAAGCTGCCGACGCGATCGATTTCGACTGGGGCCCTGCGCCCTACCCCGCCGAGCAAGCGGATCATTGGGCGGCAGTCGCCGCGTCCTTTACCGAAGAGCGGCTGGACAAGGAGTGGCGTCACGACGGCGACGTCCCGGGGGCGCTCGCGTCCGCGGCAGACACAATCGAGGCCGAGTACCGCGCGCCTTACGTGGCCCATGCGCCGCTTGAGCCGATCGGCGCGCTCGCATTGGTGACCGACAACCGCGCCGACATTTGGGTTGGGCACCAACTGCCACGGTTCGCGCAAGACCTTGTGGCCGAAATCGCCGGGCTTCCGGCGGAGAACGTCCATCTACACAACCAGTATGTCGGCGGCAGCTTCGGCCACCGGTTGGAATTCGAGAACGTCCGCTACGCGGCCGAGATCGCGCGTCAAGTGAAGGGGACGCCGGTGAAGCTGACCTATTCGCGTGAAGAGGATTTCGCCCACGACTTTCCGCGTCAGATCGGCATGGCCCGCATGGCCGGCGCCGTAGCCGACGGCCGGGTGCGTACCGCGGACCTATCGATCGCGACGGTGTCTGCGGCCACTTCCCAAAGCCTACGCCTGGGGCAAACTGTCCCGGGGCCGGATACGCAGATCCCGGCAGGCGCGTGGAACATGCCCTATGCGATCGAGAACCTCCGGGTCCGGGCTTACCGCGTGCCCGAACTGGCCCCGACCAGTTCTTGGCGCGCGGTGGGGGCGTCAACTGCCGGCTTTTTTGCCGAAGGCTTTCTCGACGAGTTGATTCACGCCGCCGGGGCCGATCCGATGGAAGAGCGGTTGCGGCTGTGCAACCACGATATTGCCCGGGGCGTTCTTGAGGCGGTAGCGGAGATGTCCAACTGGGGGACGGCCCTGGGGCCGAACCGCGGACGCGGTGTCGCGATGGTAGAAAGTTTTGGCGTACCGGTCGCGGAGGTCATCGAGGTCACCAACACCGACGATGGAATCAGAATCGACACGGTCTATGTCGCGGCCGACGTTGGGACGATTGTCGATCCGATCAATTTCGACAACAACGTCAAGGGTGGCGTCGTCTGGGGACTCGGTCACGCGATCAATTGCGAGATTACCTACGCCGACGGTATGGCCGAACAATCCAACTATCACGCACACGAAGGTATGCGGCTCTATCAGTGCCCCGAAATCTTGGTGCGGGGGTTGGAGAATGCCCGCAATGTGCGCGGTATCGGCGAGCCGCCGGTCCCGCCGGCGGCGCCAGCGCTGGCCAACGCGATTTTTGCGGCGACGGGCATGCGGATTCGCGAAATGCCGATGAACAAACACATCGACTTCGTTTGAGACCGCAAATGAAGAGCGTTCTATTCGCGGCCGCGTTTGCGGCCTGCCTGCCCGCGCTCGCCTTTGGCGCCGGCGAAGTCGTGGCAATCGTACCGCCAAGCGCCGGTTCCGTCAGCAAAGCCCAAGGCTTGGACGCGTGGTCGCGGATTTACGAGGTAACCTCGCACCCGCGCTGCTCGAATTGCCACGTCGGCGCCGATAACCGGCCGATGTGGTCGGGACCGAGCTACGGACGAACGCGGCCTCACGGCATGAACATCAACGCCGGGGAGAGCCGTTTCGGCGCAGAGACCCTCACGTGTGTGACCTGTCACGTACCGCGATCGGGCGACCCCGATCCCAAGCCACACACCCCGCCGCAGGTTGCGATGGAGTGGCAGTTGGCGCCCGTCGAGGCCGAATGGTTCGGCAAATCGAGCGAGCAGGTGTGCAACCAATTGCGCGATCCGACACGAAACGGTGGCCGTACCTTCCTCGAGATCGCGAACCATCTCGATCATGATGTCATTCTACAATGGGCTTGGAACCCTGGAGGCGGGCGCGAGCCTGCGCCCTACAGTCTCCAAGACCATGTCAACGATGTGCTGGCCTGGGGTGTTGCCGGCATGCCCTGTCCTGACAAATGAGCCGACGCAAAGGTTTGACGAAATGTTGAGTTTTTCTGGCCCCTACCGCGGTCCCGCCGCTTTGATGTTTGTGTCGGCAGTCCTGCACCTCGCTGCGATGATGGCGTCGAGCGGGTCCACCGTCGCGGCCATGGTGGTGGGCATGATTGTCTATGCTGTGGTCGGCATCGGCCTCCTGCGCGGATGGCGTTGGTTTGCCTATGTCGGTTTCTTGGCGGCCCTCATCGGCGGAATAGTCGCCATGGCAACCGCTGCCCAGGGGACGACCCTGGAAAGTACAATCCTGTGGGGTATCGTGATTGTCGATTGGCTGGCAGCCGTATGGCTTCTGGTTCAACTCTGGCGCAGCGCAGAACCCGTGATCGGCTAAACCTAACACCGGCCCGGTCGGCGGATGGAGCCTGCGGGCAACACTGCCCATCCCAGTTTCGGAGGGCCGAGAGGGAACGGGTATCCAAGAGATTGGTCGGGGAGACTGGATTCGAACCAGCGACCCTCTGCTCCCAAAGCAGATGCGCTACCAGGCTGCGCTACTCCCCGACGGCCCTATACCTAGGCAACGGCCACCCACGCGGCAATAAAAATCGCGTCCGAGCGACACGGCGCTGTGGGGGGCGAGGCCCACCGTTTATGGTGCCGATATGAACCCCAATAACCCCACACCCGCCGCGACCGTCCGCCGGACCTTTGTCGATGCACGGTTTGGCCAGGTGCACCTGCGGCGGGCCGGGCCCGTCGAGGTAGACCCGCCACGACCGCCCCTGCTGTGTTTCCACCAAAGCCCCAATGCAGGCAGTAACTTCACGCTGTACCTGGGCGAGATGGGCCGCGACCGGCTCGTCGTTGCGCCCGACACGCCCGGGTTCGGCGAATCCGACGCGCCGGCGGCGGCGCCGGAAATTGTGGACTATGCCGGGGCCATGGGCGACGTGATCGATGCCCTCGGCCTACCCGGTCCCATCGATCTTTTGGGCTATCATACCGGCGTCCTGATCGCTGCCGAACTCGCGCTGTTGCGCCCCGAACAGATCCGCCGTCTCGTATTGATTGGGATTCCGGTCTTCGACGCCGCAGAGCGTGCGGCATTCGAGAACACCCCCTGGCCGGTTCCCTTCAAAGAGGACGGCTCCAGCTTGGTCGAAGAGTGGAACCGCCTGCTGCATTGGCGCGGTCCGGGGGTCGAGCTCCCCACGTTGCGGCGATTCTTTACGGAAAAACAGCGTGCCGGCGAACGCGGTTGGTGGGGTGCCCGCGCCGTCTTCCGCCACGATACCCGCGCGTTGCTCCCGCGGGTGACGCAACCGATCCTCGCCGTGCGCCCGCGCGACGACCTATGGGACACCATGCCCCGTGCCAAGGCGCTGATTGACCCGGTCGAATGGATCGATTTGCCAGGTTACGGCCATGGCATGTTCGACGTCATTCCAGGCGAACTCGCGGCAATGACCCGGCATTTTCTCGATCGCGAAGACGTGCACCCAATAGGCAAGCGCGGGCCTGATGTAGGCTGACCCACAAAGTCTGCAAACAGGCCACGCTTCATGGGCGCAGGCTAATCCTGCGACACGTCCAGAATCGGACAATTCGCAAGAACGGGTGATCCGCGCGCCCATTCCCGCTAAAATCGCCGTTATGACCCGTCCCCATACCGAATTCATCCAGTCGCAATGGCTGCCTTGGCAGGTCGACCCACTCATGCCGCATCTGCCCGGGGTCGCGCACCGTGTGCTGAGTCGCGACGAGGACACCGGCGGGCTGACGGCGCTTCTGCGGTTTCCGCCAGGCTGGGTAGCAAACAACGCCCCGCCCTGTGCGCTGCATGAAGAGCTATACGCGCTCGATGGCGCGGTGAGCGTCAACGCAGTGTCCTTCCCGGCCGATTACTATGGGTTCCTGCCGGCAGGGTTTCCCCGGCACCGCGCGACCGCACCGACGGGGTGCGTGGCGCTCGCGTTCTACACACCTGCGGATGGACCGTCGAGCGCCGACTACGACCACGCGCGCTGGGTTCCCCGCACCGACGTTTTCTCGGCAATTTGGCCGCCCGCAGAGCCGGCCCATGGACTTGATCTCGCCGCGCATCGCGCCCGGGCACGGGTATTGGCGAGCGATCCGACAGACGGCGCTCAGACCTTGATCGCGGGCTATCCGCCGGTGTGGCATGCCGGGACGACCGAGATCCAGACAGTCGATGCCGAGTACTACCTTCTTGCCGGCGAATGCGTCCTGAGCGGTCGCGGCGCGATGACACCTGGCGCCTACATCTGGCGGCCCAAGGGCGCGCCACGCGAGGCGATGGCGGCGCGAACCGGCAGCGTTTTCCTGATCCGCAGCCACGGCGGCGCGCTAGCGTTCGAGGCAACCGGCACCGGCACGGCGGATTTGGTCACGACACCCGACTGTTTGATCCCACCGAACCTGGCCGCGCGCCTGACGGCTGGCCCCTTCGCCAAGGCGGTCGCATGAGCCGCCCGCTGGTCGAGTTCATCCACGCGCCTGACATGCCCTGGAATCCGGCGCCGCTATCGGCGGCCCGCGCCGACGTCGCCCACAAGTTGCTCAGCCATGACGGGCGAACCGGCGCATCGAGCCTGCTGGTCCAGTACCCCGCCGGTTGGCGGCGCGATACGCCGGAACAGTTGGCGGCGGAAGAAGAGATTTTCGTCCTCGACGGCACCCTGACGATCAACGGCGAGAACTTTGGCCCCGGCGATTACACCTGCCTGCCAAGGGGCTTTCCCCGGCACTCGGCGATAGCCAACGATGGCGCCGTCGCGTTGACTTTCTTCTCGGCAAAGCCCGACGCGCTGTCTGCCGGGCAAACGTACGACGCGCGCGCCCACGTGCCGCGCCAGTCGCTCTACGGCGACGGTTGGGACGTCGATTATGCCGGGGTCAACAGTCCGGAGATCGCGGGCTCGGGCTCGCGCAAAAAACTACTGCGCACCGACCCCGTCACCGGCGACCAAACCTGGCTCATGGGCGTCATCCCGTCCTACCGGGAAAAGCGCGTGGAGAGCCACCCGGTGGTCCAAGAGTGCTACATGGTCTGGGGCGAAATGTCGGGCAACACCGGCCTGTTGGTCACCGGCTCCTACTTTTGGCGGCCCCCTGAGATCCTGCACGGCCCCTACGGGACGAAAACCGGTGCGATCATTCTCAGCCGCACCGAGGGTGGCAGCCTAACCGTCGATTACTACGATCTCGACGAACCGTTCCGCCACGACCCGCCTCACCGCGTGATGGTGCCGGAAGATGTTGCCGTTTACGCCCAACCGAAAAGACCCGCACAGCGATACTGAGCCAGGGCGTGCCGCGCAGCGCTCTAAAGTACCTGTTGCGGCCGTCCGGAATCGTTGGCCGCGCCTTGGTTGACCAGGAAGGCATCGCCGCGAATCAGGAAGTCGCGTACCAGTTCGCTCCAACGTGCCGGCTCGTCCATATCCATCAAGTGGCCCGCCTTGTAGATGTAGACCAGATAGGACCGGGGCAACTTCTCCTTCAAGAACTGAACCGTATCGTGCGGCAATACGCCGTCGAGCGTGCCCTGCAAAAGAAGCGTCAAGTTGGAGATGCCGGGAAGCCGACCGACTAAATCCTGGTCGCGGAATACCGAATCGTCGAGGACGCCTTTGCCGGGCGCGTTGTAGTGATGGCCGGCCGCGCGGTTGGCGCCTTTGATCGCATCGGATTTCTTCTCATCGGGGACGCGATCGGGGAACGTGACGAGGGCTTTTGCATAGGCCTTCGGATCCAACTCGTTCGGCCCGCCCTCGCGAAAACCGGACGGACACTGGACAATGAACTGGCCGAGCTTGGGGCCGTGCAGCGCCGCCAGCCAGAGAGCAAGCCGGCCGCCGAAGGCGTGACCGCTCACGTCGCACGGCGCACCGACCTCGCGTTCGATCAGCGCCCACACCGCCTCCGCCAGTTCCGGAAAGGAATCGACCCGATCGTGGAGGGGCGTGCCGTCGAACCCCGGCGCAACCGGCATGTAGACGGTGAAGGTCTCCGTCAGAGTCTGGAGCGCGTTGCTGACCCGGAGGCCGCCGCCGCCGTGTAGATGCACGAGCGCCGGACCGGACCCGCCCACAAAATATTTCAGTGGCCCTGTCGCTAGATCGATCTGCCGTTCTTCAAACTTGCCACCCAAGTTGTAGGCAATGTCGCTTGCACTCATCTCGTCACCAATTCCAATCAACGGCGAAGGCGCAGCGCACCTCGGTGATGGCTACTCATCCGTGCCGCAATAAACCGCATTCTAGGACTGCGCGCCCGTCTCTGTCAGGGAGACTCTCGAACTCGCGCGACCTGCGGTCGGCGGATCGCCTTGGCCTGTTATCGCTGATTGGGCAAGCTTCCCGGTCACGCCCCCATTCCTTGCAATCGATCAAAGGCGTTGACGTGGGCTTGGCGGATTGCGTACCGGGTGGACAAGCCCGCGGCCACACGGCACGTTTCACCCCTTCTTCCCACGAGGTTGCGTTCCCATGACCGACGCCCGCCGTAATGCTCCGCACCTACCGCCCCGTATCCTAATGGGCCCGGGCCCATCCGATGTCAGCCCCCGCGTCCTTGCCGCCGGTGCACGGCCGACGATCGGCCACCTCGATCCGGAGTTTCAAATCCTGATGGACGGGATCAAGGGTCAGTTGAAACGTGTGTTTCGCACCCAAAACGCTGTCACCTTTCCGGTATCCGGCCCAGGGTCGGTCGGCATGGAGGCCTGCTTCGTCAATTTGGTCGAACCTGGGGACACCGTCATCGTATGCCAGAACGGCGTATTCGGCGGTCGTATGAAGGAGAATGTCGAACGGTGCGGCGGCATCGTCGTCGCGGTCGACGACGATATGGGCAAGCCGGTCGATCCCGAAAAATTGCGGGCGGCGCTCAAAGCGCACCCAGAAACCAAGGTCGTCGCCTTCGTCCACGCCGAAACGTCGACCGGCGTCGTCTCGGACGCCCAAACGCTGTGCGCCATTGCGCGCGAAGCGGGGTGTCTGACAATCATGGACACGGTCACCTCGCTGGCCGGCATACCGGTCGAGGTCGACGAATGGGGTGCGGACGCGGCGTATTCCGGCACCCAGAAATGCCTATCCTGCCCGCCCGGCCTGTCACCCGTCACCTTCAGCGATCGCGCCATCGCGGCCGTTAAGGCGCGGAGGACCAAAGTGCAAAGCTGGTTCCTCGACCTCAATCTCGTCCTGGCCTACTGGGACGCCGAAGGTGGCCGTTCGTACCATCACACTGCACCGGTCAACGCGCTATACGGTTTGAACGAGGCGTTGGAAATGGTCGAGGAAGAAGGTCTCGAACAGGCGTGGGCGCGGCATACCCGTACCCATAACGCCTTGCGCGCGGGACTTGAGGCCATGGGCATCGGATTCCTCGTCGATCCCGCCTACCGGCTACCGCAACTCAATACCGTGTTCATTCCCGACGGCCTGGACGATGCCGCAACGCGCGGCGCCCTGTTGCGCGACTTCGGAATCGAGATCGGCGCCGGGCTCGGCCCCTTTGCCGGTAAAATCTGGCGCATCGGCCTGATGGGCGAGTCGAGCCGCATCAACAACGTACTGGTTCTGCTCGCCGCGCTCGAAAAACTGATGCGCGCGGCGGGCCGCCCCATCCCGGCGAGCGGCGTCGAAGCCGCAGCGTCGGCCTAGTCGGAAAACCCCTTACGCGAAGACTTGTCGCCGGCGTTCCAGGCTTCGCGAAAACCGTCGTCGTGGAAGCGAAACGACGGCCGCGCGATGAATCGGGTGAACCATGCGGCGAGGTTCGGGTGATCGGTACGCCAGTCAAAATCGAGGACGTCCGTCGTTCGTTGACGGTCAAGGTAGATCAGCGCGCAGGCAATCGAAATCAGGCCCACGGTGAAACCGGCGAACGTCGCCACCTCGGCTTCTAGGGCAGCGAGACAGCGCTTCATCGTCGCCGTGTGATTCTCGATCGATGCCTGGAGGATATATTCCTTGGGGCGGTTCAACTCGACCACCCGCAACACCGCCGTATCGAACAGTCCATCCCCGAGGGCGAGGTTTCGCAACGCCGTCCAACGGGCCTCACCGTGCGTCGGGAACATCTTGGGACCGTCGTGGAGCGAATCGAGATATTCGTAGATCGCCGGGCCGCCGTACAAGGGCGATCCGTCGTCGCGCAGCAACGTTGGCACCTTGCCCAACGGATTCGCGGCGACGTGGGCCGGATCCCGGTCAAACGGATTGGTTGGAATACGTTCAATCCGGTCGTAGACACCGGCTTCGATTGCGACGACCTGGACCTTGTGGATCATGTTTGGAATGGGCGTGTAAAATAGTTTCATGCGTCCTCCTGGAGGGCCATCTTCGCCCACCCAGGGTCCGGCGCGCCAGTCCCTTGACTTGAGTCAACCGGTTGCCCCACAGGGTTCCCTATGATGACGCACCAGGGAGGTGCCAATGGTCGATATCGCTCACACCAGTCATTCGCCGCGTGTAAACAAAATCGCCATGACCGAGCCGTGGCAATGGCTTGCTGCGGGCTGGCAGGACCTGAGGGCAAATCCGGGGATCAGCCTCGGGTACGGCTTCGTAGTGTTGATGCTCAGCTATGCGCTGAGCGCAGGACTAATCTTCTTCGACACCTTGTTTTTGGTTATCCCCTTCGCGGCAGGCTTCATGCAGCTGGCGCCGATCCTGGCGATTGGCCTCTATGAGGCTAGCCGGCGCCGCGAAGCGGGCCTCGACGTCGGATCGATCACAACCTATGTCGTGCGACCGCGCTCGCCGCTCCAACTCGCCTACTTCGGCTTCGCCCTGACCTTCTTTCTCATGGCGTGGATTTATCTCGCGTTTTTCCTCTTCGCGCTTTTCTACGGTCTAGAAGCACCGCCGCTTGAGGAATTCATCCCGAGCCTGATCCTCACCGTCCGCGGCGTCGCGTTCCTGGTAATCGGCACGGCGGTCGGCGCGGTTCTGGCCTTTACCGTTTTCGCGATCAGCGCGATTGCGGTGCCCTATCTCTTGGACCGGGATGCCGACGCGATTAGCGCCATGCTGCTGAGTATAAAGGCCGTGCGGACAAACTTTGCTCCCATGATGCTCTGGGCTTGGCTGATCGTCGTTTTGACCGTATCGGGAATGGTGGTGTTCTATGTGGGGCTTGTCTTCGTCTTCCCGCTGATCGGCCACGCCACATGGCATGCCTATCGTTCGCTCGTTCCGACTAATCCTTAGGCGGCTCGTCGTCCTCATCCATGAGAACGCTGTGGGCCGCCCGGTCGAGATCGTCGAATTGGCCCGAGTTGAGCGCCCACAGGAACCCGATAAGACCCAGTAAGCCGAGAAATAGGGCGGCGGGAATGAGGATCAGCAACACCGTCATCGGGCTTGCCCGCTTCTTGGCCGCAGGCGCAGGGCATTCACCGTCACGACAATAGACGAAGACGACATTGCCACTGCGGCGACCAAGGGCGTGACGAGGCCAGCGACCGCCAATGGCACCGCGATCGAGTTGTAGAGCGCTGCCAGCGAGAAATTCTGCAGGATTAAGCGGCGGGATTGGCGCGCGATGCGGACTGCTGTGGGAACCGCGCACAGGCCGTCACCTTGAAACACGAGATCGGCAGCGGTCTGGCTCAAATACATCGCCGACGCGGGCGACATCGAGACGTAGGCGGTCCGCAGCGACGGCGCGTCGTTGAGGCCGTCTCCAACCATCAACACTCTGCGGCCCTTGGCCGCCAGTTCTTGAAGCGCGAGGATTTTCTCGTCCGGTCGGCAGCCGGCGCGCCAGTCGTTTACGCCCAAAGCGAGGGCGGCGATCTGAACCGCGGGGGCGGTGTCCCCGGATAGGATTTTGACGGTAAGTCCGGCCTTGCGCAGATCTTGAAGCGCCTGAACCGCATCGTCGCGCAAGGTGTCGTGAAAGCAAAATTGGGTAAGCTTGCCGTTGTCCCGGCGCAGCCAGAGCTCCGGGCCGGTTGGGAGAGCGGCATCACTCACCCCACACCAGACCCGGCTGCCAAGGCGGGCGGTTCCTGCGACGCCAACCTGCTCGACCCCCATGCCGGGCTCCTCGCGGACGTCCAACGGTTCTTGGTTATCGGCGAAACGCGCAATCGCTTGGGCCAGCGGATGCCGACTGCCGCCGCCCAGTCGTGCGGCAAGCGCTAAATCCTCGCGGTCGACCGCATGGGCGTTTGCCAATTTGAGATCGCCAGTAGTCAATGTACCGGTCTTGTCGAAAACCACCGTATCGACCTGCGCCAATCGTTCGAGCGCATCGCCGTCCTTCAACAGAATACCGCGCCGGAACAAAGCCCCGCTGGCGACAACTTGGACAACCGGGACCGCAAGGCCGAGGGCGCATGGACAGGTGATGATGAGCACAGAGATGGCGATGAGCAGCCCGCGCTCTGCGCCAAATCCCAATGGAAACGTCCAAAGCAAGAACGCACCGAGCGCCAACGCATGGACCAACGGCGCGTAGACCGCCGCGGCACGATCGGCAAGCCTGACGTATTTGGAACGGGTCTGTTGTGCCGCCTCCATCAGACGAACGATCTCTTGAAGAAGCGTGTTCTCGCCGGCGCCGCTCACGGTTACGACAAGCGATCCTGTCCGGTTCACGGTGCCGGCGAAAACCTCGGAGCCCGGCGCGACCGCGCGAGGGACCGTTTCACCGTTCACGACCGAGAGATCGATATCCGACCGACCGGAGAGAACGGTCCCATCGACTGGGACTTGATCCCCCGGCAAGACCTCGACACGCATCCCCTTTTTTACATGCGCCACTGGTAGAACGCGCCGAGCACCGCCATCTTCGATGACGGTCGCCGATGTCGCCGACAGTGCAAGAAGTTGCTCGCCGACCTGCCGTGCTTTGCTGCGCGCACGGCCGTCGAGATAGCGTCCGATCAACAGGAAAAACAGCAACGAGACCGACGCGTCGAAATAAACCTGATTGCCGCCCGATAGGGTCTGAACGACGCTGAGACCCACGGCCAATAGAATGGCCAAGCTAATCGGCACGTCCATGTTGAGGCGTCGCGCCCTCAGAGCCGCCACCGCAGAATAGAAGAACGGGCGCCCCGCATAGGCGACGGCGGGCATCGCGATCATCGCTGAAACCCAGTGCATCAGCGATTTCGTCGCAGGGCCCATGTCGAAGCCGGCCCAGACACCGACCGAAAGCAGCATGACGTTGGCAGCCGCAAAGCCAGCAACTGCGAGACTGCGCAAAAGGCGTTGGTCAGCGCGCGCGCCATCGGCGTGTAGGTCCTCCAACAACGGAACCGCCGGATACCCGGCGCGTTCAAGCCTTTGGAGAAGTACACCGATGTCGATCGCCGATGGATCCCACCGTACATGCAGGCGGTGGGTCGTCATGTTGACGCGGGCTTCGATAACACCCGGCAGTTTGTGGAGCACCCGCTCGATGCGTTGAACGCAGGCCGCGCATACGATATTGCGCACAAACGCGGAAAGAGACCGGCTCCCATCGTCATGGGCGACAGCAAAGGACTCGTGGAAATCCTGCGCCGGCGCATTAACAGGTGGCGGGGCCAATGGGCCGGCAACAGCCGTCATCGACATCAGTGGTCCAAAATGTTGAACGTTTCGCGCAAGCGCACCAGCTCTCTCCCAGCGGCATCCGTCGCCGTTGCCTGCATCTCCCATCGACCGGGGGCTAGGTCGATGACGCTCTTGTAGCGACCTTCGGCCACCCTTTCGAAAACGACGTAACGGTCGAGGTCGGGCCTGCCCGGGCGGCGAAGCTCTCCGGCGAGGACAAATCCGCTCGCCACCAAATTGGTCGGGACTTCCAGGTCGATGTCGATGCCCATTTGGCTTCCAACGACCGTCGCCCGCCAACCGTCAAGGCGCTGATCGCGATCGGCCTGAAGGGTCTCGTTGTAGGCAAGACCGCGCCGATAGGGATCGTCCACCTCGTTACCTGGAAAGGTTGTCGTCGCGAAGAAAACGAAGGCGCCGTTGGCCACGAGGATGACCGCAAGTCCACCCAGGAGCCCGAAAAGAACGTGTCGACCGGTAATCATGTCGCAGCTTTCAATCGTTATCCGGACCGCGGAACGTACCGCGGTAGGACGCATGGGAGTCACCGTCGTTGTCCTGAATGACAAAGGTCATCTTCACCAATCCTGCCGGGACGGACGCTCGGGGCGCGGAGACATAAACTCTAAAACTCCGCAACTTGTCCGCCGGCACCTCGAGCAACGCCGTCGCATCCTGCTCGACCGCCTCGGCCCCGACAACTTGGAGGCTGGCGCCCGGTAGGCCCTCAAGATGGAGCGTGAACGACTTCGCCTCATGGTTTTTGTTCAAGACCTTCAGCGTATAACCGTTGCGGATTGCGCCATCGGAGAGGGCTACGAAGAGCGGCGACCGATCCCGTTGGATCGTCAGATCGAGTTCCGACCGCGACAGCAGGGCAGCGGCCATGACTAGCCCCACGACAACGATCAATACAGCATAGATCACCGTGCGGGGACGCACGAAGCGATAGCGCACCGGCCCCGCCCCTTCTTTGGCTTCGATTCCCGCCAGCGTATCGTATGAAATCAAGTTGGGCGCGAGCCCCACTTTCTTCATCACACTGTTGCAAGCGTCGACACACAGAGCACACGAGATGCATTCCAGTTGCTGTCCGTCTCGAATGTCGATGCCGGCGGGGCACACAGCCACACACTGATTGCAGTCCACGCAATGGCCGCGGCCCTCCCATGGCTCGTTCTTCTTATGCGGACCCCGCGGTTCGCCCCGTTCGGGATGGTACGAGACCAATAGGGAATGTTCGTCTTGAAGGGCCGCTTGAATACGCGGCCAGGGGCACATGTAGGTGCAGACCTGTTCTCGCGCGAGGGCCCCAAGGGTGTAGGTCGTTGCGGAAAAAATGCCGATAAAGAGATAGGCGACGAGAGGCGCGTCCATCGTAAGCAAATCGCCGGCAAGGGTTGGCGCGTTATCGAAATAGAAGACCCATGCACCACCTGTCGCGACCGCGATCGCCACCCAAATGAGATGCTTGATCGACTTTCTTACGAACTTGGACGCGCTCCACTTGGCGCGATCGAGTTTGATCCGCGCGTTGCGATCTCCCTCGACGAAGCGCTCGACAGCGACGAAAAGGTCGGTCCAGACCGTTTGGGGACAGGCATAGCCGCACCAGACCCGACCGGCGAGACTGGTAACCAGGAATAGGATAAGCGACGCGAGAATCAGAAGCCCCGTCAGGTAGTAGATTTCCTGGGGCCAAATCTCGATGAAGAAAAAGTAGAAACGCCGCCCCGGGAAATCCAGCAACACCGCTTGGTTGGGCAGATCGGGACCGCGTTCCCAGCGAACCCACGGAGTCAGGTAATAGATCGACAGAGAGCCCAGCATCACCAACCACTTGAGTCGGCGGAAAGTGCCGTGGGCTAGCTTGGGATAGACCTTATCGCGGCCCTTATACATGGACCGCTGCTTGGGCGTGTTGACCGCACGGGCGTCAATCCGCTCCACTCCGTGGGCCGCTTGGCCGGCGGATGCGACGCCCTGCCCCGCGACTTGATCCATACGACCGACCTACAATCCGCCGCCAAGTGCGTGGACATAAACCGTTAGAGACCGGAGGGTCGCTTTGTCGAGCCGATCTTCCCAAGCGGGCATGACGCCGGCACGGCTACGCGAAATCGTTTCTATGATGGACGCAAGATCGCCGCCGTACAGCCAGATCGAATCCGACAGGCGCGGTGCGCCGAGTTCAGCGTTGCCCTCGCCCCCGTCACCGTGACAGACCGCGCAGTTGTCGGCGAATAGGGTCGCGCCATTGCCGCGCGGGTTAGCGCCATCCGACAACGATTGAACGAAGCGCGCGACGTCTCTGATTTCCGCCTCCGACAGAAGCTCATCGGTCAAAAAGGCCGGCATCTGGTTATTGCGCGTGTCCGGATGATCGGCGCGAATACCAACTTTCAACGTTTGCTCGATCTCGTCGAGTGTCCCGCCCCAAATCCAAGCGTCGTCCACAAGCGCCGGGAACCCCTTCGCGCCGATGCCGCCGCTGCCGTGGCACTGAATGCAATTGACCGCAAACGCCGACGCGCCGGCGGCAAGGGCAAAGGTTAGGAGTTCAGGATCGCGCTCGATCTGAGCGAGCGGCGTTTCGGCAACCTTTGCAGCGATGGGGCCCCGCGCTGTCTTTGCCTCTTCAATCCGTTGGGCAACGATCGCGCGCTGGGAGTATCCGATGACCCCGCTTGTGTGGCCAGTCAATCCCGGCCAAGCCGGCATCACGACCCAATAGGCGATCGCCCACACGATACTGATCGCCCAGACCCACACCCACCACCGTGGCAGCGGGTTGTTGAGCTCGCGAATGCCGTCCCACTCGTGTCCGGTCGTCTCGATACCGGAGAACTCGTCTTTTTCACCCTTCGTCGGCAAGACTATTCCTCCCCATCGTGCAGCGGTATTTGCGCGGCGGCATCGAACTTCGATCTGTTGCGGGGCCAGAATGCGTAGACCACCACCAACAAGAAAAGGACAACGAGGTAGGCTAGGCCCCACGTCTCGGCGAACTGTGCCATCGTACTGTAGGTCATCGTGTCGTCACCTTAGGTTGCTGCCTTCGGCTCGGAAGACGTCGAAGTTGACGAGGGTACCGAGCATCTGAAGATAGGCGATCAACGCATCGAGCTCCGAAATACGTTCCGGGTTCCCGTCGAAATCGCGGACCTGCGCCTTTGGGTACCGCGCCAAAAAGGCCTCGATATCGGCCGAATCGCTATCCACTTGGATCCGAAGGTCCGCTTCCGCCTTGGCGATCATTTCATCGGAATAGGGAACTCCAACGATCCGGTTGGCGCGAAGCTCGCCTTCAATTTGGTCGAAGTCGAGATCGCGGCGCGCAAGATGGGCATACGGCGGCATAACCGACTCAGGAACGATGCTCCGCGGATCGGCAAGATGCACGGCGTGCCACTCGTCGGAATAGCGACCGCCAACACGCGCTAGATCGGGCCCCGTGCGTTTCGAACCCCACTGGAACGGGTGGTCGTACATGCTTTCCGCAGCAAGGCTGTAATGGCCATAGCGATCGACTTCATCACGCAGCGAACGGATCATCTGACTGTGGCACAGGTAGCACCCCTCGCGAACGTAGATATTGCGCCCTGAAAGCTCGAGCGGCGTGTAAGGGCGGACGCCGTCGACCTCTTCGATCGTGCTCTCGAGGTAGAAGAGCGGGGCTATTTCGACGATGCCGCCGATCGATACCACGACCAGCACCAGGATGAGCATAAGGATCGAGTTCTTTTCGACTTTTTCGTGTCGGTTTGCCATGTCGCCCCCCTAGGCCGCTACTGCCGACGAGGCGGGCGACGCCGATCCCAACGGCTCCTCCACGCGCAGATCGCCGCGGGCGGTTCGGTAGAGGTTGTAGGCCATCAAGAACGCTCCGACGACATACAGGAACCCGCCCAATGCCCGGATCGCATAGAAGGGCATCATGGCATCGACCGTTTCCGCAAAGGAGAACTCCAGAAAGCCGACGGCGTCGTAGGCCCGCCACATCAACCCTTGCAGAATTCCCGACACCCACATCGCGGTGATGTAGAACACGATCCCAACCGACGAGACCCAGAAGTGCCACTCGACCAAGCGGACCGAGTACAGACGCTGGCGTTTCCACAATGCCGGCACTAGGTGGTAAAGCGCGCCGAAACTGACGAACCCAACCCAACCCAGAGCGCCGGAATGAACGTGGCCGATTGTCCAATCGGTATAGTGGCTGAGCGCGTTGACCGCCTTGATCGACATGAGCGGTCCTTCGAACGTGCTCATGCCGTAGAACGCGACGGACACGACCAGCATGCGCAACACCGGATCGGTACGCAACTTGTCCCAGGCCCCTGACAACGTCATCAAGCCGTTGATCATACCGCCCCACGACGGCATCCACAGCATGATCGAGAAGGTCATCCCAAGGGTTTGGGCCCAGTCCGGCAACGCAGTGTAATGCAAATGATGGGGCCCGGCCCAGATGTAGAGAAAGATCAGCGACCAGAAGTGAACGATCGAAAGCCGGTAGGAGTAGACCGGTCGTTGCGCCCGCTTCGGCACGTAGTAGTACATGATGCCCAGGAAGCCCGCCGTCAGGAAAAACCCGACGGCATTGTGGCCGTACCACCACTGCGTCATCGCGTCTTGTACGCCCGCGAACAACGAATAGCTTTTGGAGCCCAGGAAGGATACCGGAACGCTGAGACCGTTGACGACGTGGAGCAACGCAACCGTGACGATGAACGCCAAGTAAAACCAGTTCGCGACATAGATGTGCGGTTCTTTGCGCCGCCGCAACGTCTCCAGGAACACCAGCAAATAGACGACCCAAACGATGGTCAGCCACAGGTCGGCATACCATTCAGGCTCGGCGTACTCCTTGGACTGGGTGACCCCGAGGATGTAGCCGGTTGCCGCAATGACGATGAACAGTTGGTAGCCCCAAAGGACGAACCACGGCGCCCACCGCCCGGCCAAACGGACCCCTGAGGTGCGCTGCACGACATGAAACGATGTCGTCATGAGGACGGTGCCGCCAAAGGCGAAGATAACCGCGGACGTATGCAGCGGGCGAAGCCGACCAAAGGCAGTCCAGGGCATATCCAAATTGAGTACGGGAATCGCAAGTTGTAGGGAGATTACAAGACCGACGAGAAAGCCAGCGAGACCCCAGAAGACGGCCAGACCAACGCCCCACTTGAGGATTAGCTCGTTGTACCCATCGTCCTCCCGTTTGGTGTGGCCCGAAGCCCGGTCGTACGACGCCGTCGCGACGACCATGAGAGCAATCGCCGCGGCCGCGAAAAATACGACCCCATGAAAGGAAAAAGCCGCGTCCTTGCCCCCACTCGCCATCACCAGGCCGACCAGAGCGACCGCCACAACGATCAGTAGCCAGAACCAATTCTCAAATCGGGCCATAAATGTCGATTGTGCGCTCACGTGAACCCTCGCGGTTTGCGTCCCGGCGGCCACTCTTGCCGCCTGCTCGCTAATGAACATTGACTCACGTCAACTGAAAACAGTGGCAGAATGCCGCACCCGGCGGTGGGTATAGTGTCGGCCGATCATGGAAGGAAGCACGATGAAACGACATGGGGGACGAATTTTGGTTGATGCCCTACAGGCCCAGGGCGTCACCACGGTCTTCCAGGTACCCGGCGAGAGTTTTCTGCCGGTCCTCGATGCGCTCCATGACGCGCCGGCGATTCAGACCATCACCTGCCGGCACGAATCAGGGGCCGCAAATATGGCGGAAGCCTGGGGAAAACTAACAGGAAGGCCGGGCATCATCTTTGTTACGCGCGGTCCAGGAGCCTGCCATGCCAGCGTCGGCGTTCACACCGCCAAACAAGACTCGACACCGATGATTCTGTTTGTCGGTCAGGTTGATCGACCGTTCCTCGGCCGCGAAGCCTTCCAAGAGGTCGATGTGGAAGCAATGTTCGGCTGGACCACAAAGTGGTCAACCACCGTCCGCAGCGCCGACCAGCTTCCCGCTACTGTCGAACGGGCGTTTCGCGAGGCTATGGCCGGACGACCGGGACCGGTCGCGATTGCCCTGCCTGAGGATGTTTTGTCGGAAATCGCCGATCCCACAGAGGCCATCCGGATTGAGCGTGCCCCCGTCCGGCCCGCCACGAACGATATCGAAGCGGCAATCGCACTCCTGCGCGGCGCGACGAAACCTCTGGTGATTGCTGGCGGTACGGGGTGGAACCAGGCCGAGTGCGCCGCGTTGGACCGGTGGGCCCAGCGGTGGCAGATTCCGGTGTGCGTCAGCTTTCGGCGCCAAGATCGATTCGACAACACCAGCCCCTTTTACATTGGCGATCTCGCATTCGCCGTCGATCCGGTGCTGGAGGCGACGATCCGCGACGCCGACCTTATCGTCGCTCTCGGCACGAGGCTCGGCGACCTCGCCACCAAGGGCTACAGCCTGCTGACGCCGCCGCGCCCAGCGCAGAAACTCATCCATGTCTTCCCGGATGCCGGTGAACTCGGGCGCGTCTTTGTCCCCGACGTAGCGGTGGTGAGCGACCCCGGTCTGTTTGCAACCGCATTGGAAAAGGTTATCCCGCCAGAAAACCCAGCCTGGCGGAGCTGGAGCACGGTTCGGCGCGAGTCGTATGCCAAATCTCTCGTTCCGGGACCCAACCCCGGCGCGGTCGATATGAACGCGGTGGTCGCAGCCCTTAGGGACACGCTCACCGCGGACGATATCGTCGTGACCGATGCCGGGAACTTCGCCCAATGGATCCAGCGGTATTACGGATTTCGGCGCTTGGGCACCCAAATCGCCCCGTGCGGCGGTGCGATGGGCTACGGCGTACCTGCCGGCATCGCAACGGGCTTGTTCGCGCCGGATCGCCGCGTGGTCGCCTTCGCCGGCGACGGCGGGTTTATGATGACCGCCAGCGACCTTGCCACGGCGCGCCGCTACAACGTGGGTGTCACGTTTGTCGTCGTGAATAACGGCATGTTCGGGACCATTCGGGGCCATCAGGAGCGTCATTTCCCCGGCCGGGTCAGCGGCACCGATCTGACCAATCCCGACTTCACCGCGATGGGAGCGTCGTTTGGGATTCCCGCCCACAAGGTTGACCGGACCGATCAGTTCCAGCCTGCGCTTCGGGCTGCGCTAGCGGTGGGCGGCCCCGCACTTATTGAGATCGTTCTGGACGCTGAAACGATTTCGACCCGCGCAACGCTTTCCCAGGTGCGGGTTGCGGCGCAGTCTACCTAACGCATCGCTGGTGCGGGCCCTACAAGATTGGTCGTTCTCTGTCGCCCGCGTTGACACCTGCGCGATGAAGAACCGGGCAATTGCGTGCTAAGTATCGTCCCTTGCGCTGACTAAACCCGAGGTTCCTGTGAAGCTTTTCTACACACCGCTGGCCGGCTATGTGCACCGGGTCGAAATCGTTGGCCGCGAAGCCGGTGTCTGGGATGCACTAACGCGCATCCCAACCAATCCCTTCGACAGCCCCGACGACCTCGTTGCCGCCAACCCGCTGAGTAAGGTGCCGACGCTTGTTCGTGACGACGGCGTCCCAATGTTCGGCGGACCGGTCATCTACGAATACTTGGACTCGTTCAACGACGGTCAAAAATTGTATCCGCAGGACGCGGGCGCCCGCTGGGATGCCCTTCGCCTGTTCGGACTTTCCGAAGGAATGTTCGATGCCGCCGACCTCCGGGTCGTGGAACTTCGACGTCCGGAGGGCGAGAAATCGACATTCTGGATTGAACGCTATCAGCGCGCCGTCGACCGATGCCTCGACCGACTGGAGCTCGAATCGCGGTCGTTCAAAGGGTTCCACATCGGTTTGGTCTCGATCGCCGGCGCTCTGCTGTGGTTCGACTGGCAGCGCCACCACCGCGGCAACCAGGTGGACTGGCGCCCCGGACGCGAGAATCTCGCCAAGTGGCTCGAAGCCGTTGTCGAGCGACCTTCCTTCAAGGACGGTCTCGCCGCAAATCCCGGCTAGTCGCGCCGCGCCCGACTCGAGCCACCGAACCGAACCCAGCCGCCCTAGCGGAGGCCGAGGACTCCTGGATTGAACTGCCCATCGGGATCGGCGTAGGCCTTGATCGCGCGCAGTAGCTTTGCCGTATTCGCATCCAGCATGTCGAGATAGGGATAGGTCTTGCCAATCTGATTGGAGGACGCCCCGAACTCCGCAAAAAGGTCTGCCAATCGCAGGCGAATTTCTTCGACAAGCGCCGCTGCCTTAGGATTAGGCGGCGGTTCCTTGAGTTTTTTCAGGTGATCCGGTTCGGGGACCCGGCGGTGGACCGGCAACCATGAGTCGTACCAATGGAGAACCGGCTCGAAACTGAACGCGAAGGTGTCGATACCGATCAGGAGGCGCGAGATCGTCACGCCCGACTCAACCATCCGGTCCCGGTATTCCGCAAAAATCTCGTCGGCGGCGGCGATCAACCGTGCCGCCTCCGAATGGGGAACCTTGGCGTTCATCGCTGCCCACCGGTCGCCCTTCGGGCCGAGGACGCCGTTCAGCGGTTTGAACGGCACCGCGCGAACCGCCTTCGGGATCGAGTTGGCGATTTCCTCGCCGCCGCGTTTGGCAGCGATCGTTCGCACCGCCTCGATGTCGGCCTCGACAGCCGCGGCGCTCCGTCCGGCGCAGACTACGTGGAGCGAGAACATGCCCTCTTTGGCGAAACTGCGGCCCGACAGGATGAGTTTGGCGCCTTCGACCAGTCCCTTTCGCCAGGAAGACTGCCCCTGAACCACCCCAGCAAGAGTCTTGATGTCTTGGACGATGTCTGGGCTTGCCAGATTCTTGTCCGTCGATTCGGGGTCGAAGACGTAGGCGTCCTCGGCGGCGCCGGAACGGGCAACGTCGGAAAGTGCACCGGCCGCGGCCTCGATGCCCGGAAACACAAAGGAAGCAAAACCGTTCTCCGCAGGCGCCTGGATCATTTTGAACGTCGCCCGCGTCTTGATCCCCAACGCGCCGCCGTCATGGATGAAGATGCCGGTCAGGTCGGGTCCGTAGGTCCGATAGAACGGTTTGGCATTGCGAAAACCGCCCTGCCCCGTCTTCACGACCGTCCCGTCGGCCAGCACCACCTCAAGACCGAGGACAATGTCCGCCGCTTGGCCGTAGCGCGCGGTACCCATGAACAACGCACCCTGGGAAAGACCGCCGCCCACGGTCGCGCGGATACCTGAGAACGTGCCGAAAAACGGTAGCCGGAGTCCCTTGGGTCGCAAGGCGTCGTAAATTTGTTTCCATGTCACGCCGGCTTCAACCGTGATGTACATATCATCTTCGTTGATCTCGACGATGCGGTTGAGGCCGGCGACATCCAGAACGATCGTGTCCTCGCGCACCGGCGCGTAGCCCCCCGTGTAGGACATGCCCCCGCCGCGCGCGATCAAGGCGTAACCGGCCTTCGCCGTCGCCGCCACGGCGTGCGCCAAGGCATCAGAGTCCGTCGGCCGGATCGCGGCGGCGCATGTCGCGCCGGCGGCATAAACATCGGACGAATAGAACTCGCGTTCGGCAAGGTCGGTGATGACCTTATCCTTGCCAAGGATTCCGACGAGGGTCTCTACCAGCCGGTCGTTCCGGCCGTGCCCATCCACATTCATGCCATCTCTCCCGATTCGCTTGCCCCAACTCGCGGGAAATCCTACCAGATCGCGCACCATACGGACGAGTGTATCGTGTGCCCCTAGGGCAATCCTAGGTGCGCCTTCGGGCTAAAGTGGAACCTGATTGGTTCCGTCCGGAATCCGGATACAGGCAGCGCGCTGGGCCCCGTCACCGATATCGACCATTTTCGGCAAGGCCGTGCGGCACTCGTCCTGGACAAGCGGGCATCGTGTGGAGAACGGACAGCCCGGCGGCATATCGATCGGGCTCGGGATCTCACCCTTCAACAGATGCCGATGCAGTTTGATTCGCGGGTCGGCCGGAAGATGGGCGGACAGGAGCGTTTGAGTATAGGGATGCGCCGGTTCATCGAAGACCTTTGCCATCGGCCCGGATTCGACGATGTGCCCCAGGTAGAGAACGAGAATGTGGTCGCTGACCAATCTCACCGTGCCAAGGTCGTGCGAAATGAACAGCATCGCGGCGCCGGTTTTTTCCCGAAGTTCCTGCAAGAGATCGAGGATCCCGGCACGAACCGAGAGGTCTAGAGAACTCGTCGGTTCGTCAAGTACGATAAGGCCAGGATCGGTGGCGATGGCTCGCGCGATACAAACGCGCTGCAGCTGCCCCCCCGACAGTTCACCGGGAAAACGCGAGAGGAGATCGGTGTTCAGGCGCACGCTCTGCGCGATGTCCTCAGCACGCTCCGCGCGTTCCTTGCGGGACAACGGCGAATGGAGCAACAAAGGCTCTTCAATCAACCGGTTGACCCGCATCCTTGGGTTCAACGAGCTCCAAGGGTCTTGAAACACCATCTGCAGATCCGAGCGAAGGGCCCGCACGGCGCGCCCGCCAAGATGCGCGATGTCTCGGTCTCGGAATGTCACAACGCCTTCGGTTGGACGCAACAGTCGGACGACCATGCGTCCGACCGTAGACTTGCCGGAGCCACTCTCCCCAACCATGCCGACCGTTTGACCGGCGAACATCTCGAACCCGACGCCGTTGACCGCGCGCACTACTTGCCCCGTTCGCGGCGTGACGAAGTGTTTGGTCAATCCGGCTGCGCGGAGGAGCGGCTCCGTCATAGCGGCCCCGAAGCGCGGACGGCCTCGACCCGTGCGCAAAGCGCGAAGTGCTGGTCCCCGACCTGCTCCCAGCCCGGCATCGAATCGCACTGATCTTCTTTGAACCGGCACCGGTCGATGTAGTGGCAACCGGGCGGCAGGCTGTACAGATTCGGGGGCGCGCCCCCGCCGAGGATCGCTTGGCGTCCGCTCTTTAGACGCTCCGGCGTCGAGGCGATGAGGGTTCGTGTGTACGGGTGGGCTGGCGCCTCAAAGACCGTCTCAACCGTCCCGGTTTCGACGATTCGACCGGCGAACATCACCGCCATCCGATCGCAATAATGCGCGACGATGCCAAGGTCGTGGGTGATGACCATCGCCGCGACGTTACGGGTGTCCACGAGGTCGCGCAGCAGATCGAGGATTTGCGCCTGAACCGTGACATCGAGACCGGTTGTCGGTTCGTCGGCAATGATTAACTTCGGCTCGTTCATCAACGCCATTGCAATCAAAACGCGCTGGGCCATCCCCCCCGACAGTTCGTGCGGCCAGGCGCGCATGCGTTGCTCAGGCGCGGGAATACCGACTGCCGCAAGAATCTCGATGGCGCGGGCGCGGGCGGCGCTTTCGCTGGTATCGGTGTGCGCCATGTGAACGCGAATGAGTTGTTCGCCGATCCGCGTCAACGGATCGAGGGAGGATCGCGGATTCTGCACGACCATAGCTATTTCGCTGCCGCGCAATTTGTTCATCGCGTCGGACCCCAGCCCGCGCAAATCCTTGCCGTCGAACTTCATGTCACCCGCGACGACACGCGCGGGCGGCTTCAACAAGTTCATCACCGAATACGCAGTCAGCGACTTGCCCGCACCGGTCTCGCCGACCAACCCCAAGACTTCACCGCGGGATACCTCGAACGAAACGCCGTTGAGCGCCTTTGCCACCCGAATCTCGTTGTCGAGATTCCGAGAAATGAAGTGCGTGTGGAGATCGCGAACCTCTAACAGGTTCACTTGCCGGCGCCCCGGCGCTTCGGATCCAACAAATCTTGCAGACCGTCACCTAACATGTTGAGCCCGAGCACCATGATGATGAGCGCGACGCCCGGAAAAATGCCGACCCACCATTGACCGTTGACCATGAACTCCGCGCCCTGCCGGATCATTGCGCCCCATTCCGGCGTTGGCGGTTGAATACCGATACCGAGGAACGCCAGGGTCGCGCTGATTCGCACTGCCCAAGCGGCCCGGACGGCAGTCTGCGCCATCGCTCCTTGGATGGCGTTGGGCAGGAGATGAACGAACAGGATGCGCCACGTTGGGTTGCCGACGATAACGCCGGATTCGACAAAGGAACTGGACCGCAGCGCCAATACCTCGGCGCGCACGACGCGGACAAAGATCGGTGCGTCGAGTATGCCGATGACCAAGACAACGTTGAGCAACGACGGCCCTGCAGCGGCAACGACGGCCAGCGCTAGAATGATCGACGGAAATACTCGGAAGGCATCGACCACGCGCATGATTGCTTCGTCGATGTTGCCGCCCTTGTATCCGGAATAGAGGCCGATCGGAATGCCGAGCGAGAGAGCGACGATCACCACTGGTATGGCGATACCGAAGGCAAAACGTGACCCGTAGATAACCCGGGAAAACACATCCATTCCGTTCCCGTCGGTACCGAACCAATGCAATGCCGAGGGGCCATGCAAGATGGCATCGGAATTGGCCGCAACCGGGTCGTACGGCATGAGTAGGGGCGCAAACAGCGCCATCAGACCGAAGAAGAGGATGATCACCAGGCCGATGATCGACGTAGGGCTGCGGCGTGAGATGCCGACCGCTTTTCCCCATGCCTTGGCCAAGCCGCTGCGGGGCGCAGGACCGCGCTGCAATGCAATATCAACCACTATTCGGCCACCGAACGGGGTTCGAAGACCAACACGAGCAGGTCAACAATGATGAAGACCACCAGCGAGAATAGCGCCAGGAACAGCACGTAGCCCTGCACGGCGGCAAAATCGCCCCGGATGATAGCGTTGAGCCCGTATTGCCCGACGCCGCCCCAGGCAAACACGAACTCGATCAACGAGACACTGCCGACCAGTCCGGTCAGTTCGATACCTATGAAGGTTGTCACGGGTGTGGCGCTGTTCTTGAGCACAATACGTCGCACGCGTTGGGCAGGCAGGCCGGAAGCCCTGGCGAACCGAACGAAATCGCTGCCGATGATTTCCAGCGCGATGGCCCGGGTATGCTTGACGATCGGCGCGGCAGATATGATCGCCACCGCGATCACGGGTAGGATGAGCTGCCCCAGCGCGGAACGGGCCGCTTCCAGGTCCCCAGCAAGCAATCCATCGATCAAGTAGCTGCCGGTGATCGTCGGCGGTGGTGAAATCAGCAAGCTAATTCGACCCATTCCGGGCGGCGCCCATCCGAGCAGGAAAAAGAAGACGAACAGCATTAGCAAGGCGAGAAAATAAGTCGGGATCGAAAAGCCGAGCAGCGAAATGCCGCGGCTAATTTGGTCGAACCATTTGTCGTGCCGGAACGCCGCGCGCAATCCGACCGGAACGCCGATCAACGATCCGAGCGCGACACCCCATAGGAGCAGCTCCAGCGTCACCGGGATGCGTTCGAGAATGTCTTTCAGGACGGACCGGTTGCTGATCCACGACTGGCCGATATCGCCGCGAAAGACATTGCCGATATAGATCGCGAACTGCGTGAACAGGGGTTTGTCGAGTCCGAGTTCGCCTCGAATCAGTTCCATTTCCGCCGCTGTCGCCGTAGGACCGGCCAGCAAGCCGACCGGGTCTTGGCCGCCGAGACGGATCAGCATGAACGTGAAGAAAAGGATGCCGATCAACAGCGGCAACGCCAAAAGCAGACGACGAACGAGCATCACCCGCAAGGTCACGTGATTATCCTGTCAGAGGACATGGATTGCGCTGTAAGCCATGGAGCCCCGACAGATCCGGGGCCCCATCCTTGTTTGGTTCTATTCGTAGCGCAGGTCGGACCAGCGCTCATGCTCGTCCGGATAATGCGTCCACCCGACGATCTTCGGCGCCATCGCTTCGAACGAATCGGGATAGACCGTCATGAGCCACGGGGCGTCCTCCAGCCAGATCTTCTGGGCCTGCTTCATGAGCGCGATGCGCTTGTCGCGGTCAAGCTCCTGCTTGGCCTCATCGACGATCCGGTCGAGCTCGTCGTTCTTGTACTTGGCGCGGTTGGAAACACCCGAGGACTGCGCGATAAGCGACAGCGTATAGACCGGGTCGAGGACGATCGGGCCGTCCTCCATAGTGAAGAACGGCATATCCTGCACCGCCGGCGCACCACGCGAGCGCAGATCCGAGTCGGTGATGCGCGTGGCGGTGATCTTTATCCCAAGCCGGTTGAGCTGATCGGCGACCTGGATCGCCATAGTTTCCATCCACGGGAAGATGCCGGCGTAGAGCAGTTCGGCTTCCATGTTCTCAGCCCCAGCTTCGGCGAGCAGTTTTTTCGCCATCGCGGGATCGTAGTCGTAGCTGAAGAAACTCGGGTCGTAGCCATCCACGATCGGCGGCACAATCGACTTTGCGATGGTGCCCGTGCCGAGGAAGACACCCTTCTTGATCGCTTCTTTGTCGAGACCGTAGTTGAGCGCGCGGCGAACCCGGACATCGGTAAACGGTGCGATCGTCGGATTCATGCGGATGCTCGCGATGGCACGGCCTTGCGCGCCTTCAACCTTTACCTTCGGGTCTTTCTGCAGTTCGATGACCTGCTGGATGCCCGGCCGGTCGATCCACTGGACTTGGCCCGCTTTCAGCAGCGTAACGCGGCTCGCCTCGGAAGGTACCGCGCGCCAAACAACACGGTCGAAAAACGGCTTGTCCCAGTGGTAGTTAGGGTTGGCGACAAAGGTCGCCTGTTCGCCAGCGCGAAGGCTCTCCAACTTGTAGGCGCCGAAACCGGCCGTGTTGGTCTCAAGGTACTTGAGACCCCATGGATCTTCCGTCGTGGCGTGCTCCTTTAGGACCGTCGAATCGTAGATGCCCGGCACGTAGAGAGTGATGGCACTGAGGAAAATGGCGCTCGGCGCACCGAGCGTGAATTCGATCTCGTACTTCGACTTTGCCGCAACGCCGGTGACGTTTGAGACCCGCGCGATGAAGTTGCCGGTACGTTTTTGGGCAAAGGACTTCGCCCAGCTCCACTCGACATCCGCCGCCGTCAGTTCGTTACCGGCGGGGCTCTTGATGCCCTCGCGCAGTTTCATGGTGACGGTTTTGCCGCCGTTGGAAACCGTCCAACCTTCGGCATAATGGCCTTCGACTCGGCTCGCATCGAGCAACGGTCGGCCATCGCGCATGATTTTCGGATACTTGGTCAGGCCTTCGTAGGTCTGCACCACGACATGCTGGGTGAACGGGCGCAGCGCGTCCCCATCAAAACCCTCCGGCGTTCCGGGCGCCGCCAGAACGAGCGTTTCCGCGATTGCGCCGCCACTTGCAAGCGCCGTCAGCACCGCAGCGCCAGCGACCCCCAACAACGATTTTCGATAGTTCATTATAACGAGCTCCCTGTTTTTTCTTTGTCCGAACCTTTTAGCACCGCCAGCGCAACGATTGAAGGGTTGCGGGCCGATAAACGCCATCCAATCATCGCCAGGGCATTTGCGGCGCAGCGATACACTCGCCAACCAGGGCCCCATCGATCATGGCCGGACAATCTGGACTAAAGGCCACGCCGATGGATGCGCCCAGCGGGCTTGCACTCGACGGCAGCCGCCAATCGAGACCGGCTTGAACCGGCCCAAGGGCCCAATGTTTGTGCAGCGCAGCATCGACGGTCCACAGTGCGCCGTCGGCGAGATCCCTATCGAAGGCGACGCAGGCATAGCGGTTGAAAGGACGGCCCTCACGCTGCTTGGTGGCCAGGAGGCCATAGCCGTTCGATGCTGCCGGCGGCGCGCTGCCGCCGTAGCCCCACTTCGCCACCCACCCTTCGCGAAAACGGTCTAGTTCCGCGTTGAACCACACCTGCTCGACGGCTTCGGGCCCGTCTACGCCCAGGAGGTCAAAGTGACTAAACGGAACATACTCGCGACCCGCGACCACCTTCCAGTTCGAATAGTGCGCGATGCCTGGGATCGTATTGAAGAAGGGGTTGTCTGTTTTACGCAGCCAGTCGTCGTAGCCGAGACGCTCGACATCAACGCCCGGGGTATAGGTTAGAAGAATCATCGTTGTGTAATCGGCGTCGCTCATCAGGCCATCCTCCCCAACACAATCAGCGACCGAGCGGGACGCGATATTCGGTAGCGATCTCTTCCAGGATGTTGGTCAGAACATAGGTGTGGTCGAGACACCGACCCCGCGTCGGGTCGGACATCGCAATGCGCCACCGACCACCAAAGCCGAGCGCCTTATCGACGCTCACATAAGTACCAGAGAACAGCATAAACCGCGCCGGTAATGCGGGGACGCGCCGTTGCAGCGCCGCCATCATGTCGTCCGGGTGCAAGAACGTCGCTACGCCGACACGCTGGTATTGGCGTCCGTCGACCCAGCTCTCCACGACGAGTTCATCCCAATGATCGCGCACGTCACGGAACGGCCAAAACCGCCGCGCAACGACATTGGGATAGGCTTGCTTGCTCCAGACGATACTGGTCCGCTCCAACGCTCGGTCGGTGTGGTCGCTTCCCACACCGACGAGGAGTTCCCCGTCATCGTTGAGAAGCACGATCTCCACCTCGCCCGACGTTTCCGCGTTATGCACGCAAACTTCGCCATCGGTGACAACATTGTGCGGCGAAATCGGGTAGACCCGCGGCGCAGGGATATCGAAGGCAATCCCGATGCCCGCTTTGGCGACCTCCTCCTGGTGGGCGACCGCGTCGTCGGCGTTTCGGGTCGCCGAGCCGAAGTTGTACATCCGGTCAAGCCGAATAGTCCGCTGTTCAAGCCGACCGTCGGCATGTTCGACGTCGATCGCCAAGGTCATCCGTTGAACTCCGCACGGTCTAGAGCAATGGGGTCGGTCCCGGCGCCGCGATGACGCTGCCACAACCACAGTCGCTTGAGGTTGCGCGGGCTTTGCGGGTCGTCGTCGTACGCCAGTCGACCGTGCAAGGTAGACCGATTGTTGTTGATCAACGCGTCGCCGGTTTGCATCCGACATGTCGATACCAACGCAGGGTCGGTGAGGAGTTCATCCAACAGATCCAACGCGGCCCGTTGATCGAGCGTCAGCGGCGTACCCGCCAATTCCATCCCGGGCTCCACCATCACGCGCGCATAGTGCACATGGAGCGTCGAGCCATCGCCTTCGAAAATCGGCTTGACGATGGTCTTCGGCCCGGCCGGCCAGGTGTGAAGTTTTGGCGGCAAAAAATGGAACGGCTGATAGAGGAGTGGCAGCAAGTCGGCCCGACGCCGGGCGAAAGCCTCGTGGAGGGCATAGGCCGATATGATCGTGCTCTCCCCGCCGCTCTTGGCTTGGCGATGGCACGCTAGAAGGACGTAATCGGGCGGGCGCGGTTCGAGGCAACCGTTATCGGTGTGCGGATGGGACAGTTGGGTCGTCGCGCCGATTCGGGTTGGATCTTGGTAGGCCCCCTGATGGTTCGTCACCGTGAACAGGCGACGATCCTTCGTGAGGCCCTGGCGAATCGGGCGGCCGAAATAGTTGCCGACGCCCCAGGTTACCAACTCACAGTCCGACTCGGTAAACGAATCGAAGGCCAATCCACGCAGGATCACGAAACCCGGCCCCTGGTCGAGCCGCGCGTGAACGTCGGCAACGATGTCGATCAGTGCCGGTAGGCGAATATCCTCTTGCTCGATATCGTCGAGCCCCAAACCGTTGCGTCGGATATCGGCAATCGCCGTTTCGGCTTGCGCCCGCACCGCGACCGGAACCTCGACAACGTAGGCCGATTCGGAGGCCGGGGGGGTGCGCCAGTTCGGCGCCGGGTTGCCGGTGAAGATCGTGGCGGCCGGCCATCCTTGGGGTTCCCTATTGCGCGCAAGGAGTGTCATGGCTTTATCCCTGTCGTTGCTGATGGTGAGTACCGGCGGCACTGCGACCCAGGATCAAATCGGCTGCCTTTTCGGCGATCATGATCGTCGGCGCGTTCGTATTGCCGCTGGTAATCGACGGCATGATCGACGCATCGGCGACACAGAGATTCTCGATCCCATGAACCCGCAAATCCGGGCCTACGACGCTATCCGCACCGCGTCCCATCTTGCAGGTTCCGACCGGGTGGAACGATGTTGTCGCGTTGGCGGCAATCCACTCGTCAGTGTCCGAATCGTTCGCGATCGTCGTGCCCGGCGCGATCTCGCCGGATCGGTACGCGTCGAAAGGCCCCTGGGCGGCGATTTCCCGGATACGGCCCAGCGCGCGGCGCAGAACGATACGGTCGCTCTCAGCGGAAAGGTACATGGGGTCAATGGCGGGCTTGTCATCCGGATCCGGAGAGCGCAACCACAGACGACCGCGGCTTTCCGGACGAAGCCGATAGGCGTGGATAGAGAAGCCTTCTTTTCCGGCGCGCCGCCAAGGGTTCTCGACAACCAAGCTCGGGATCATGGTCATCTTCAGATCGGGCACATCGAGACCGGCATCCGACCGGGTGATGGTGCAGCACCGGAGCGGCACCGCGGACCCGACGCCGGTTCCGAAAAGGTAGGCGCGGGCGACCGCGAAAGCGGCGCGGTCGGGTCTGAGAACGCGCCGCAAACTGACCGGCTGGGAGCATTCATAGGCGGCATAAACCCCGACGTGGTCCTGGAGGTTTTTGCCAACGCCGGGAAGGTCGTGAACGGTTTCGATTCCGAGGGCCGCGAGGTCCGACCCGCTACCGACCCCAGAACGCAACAGCAGCGTCGGGCTGTTCACCGCGCCGCCGCATAGGACGACCGTCGCTGACGCATGGGCGCTGAACGTGCGCTCCCCCCAGCGATACGCGACGCCGACAGCCTTGCGGCCCTCGAACAGCAGCTTGGTTGCGGTGGCGCCGGTAACGACCGTCAGGTTTGTCCGCTTCATGATGGGTTTAAGGAAAGCCGTCGATGCGCTGTGTCGACGGCCGTTGCGCATGGTAAAGTCGTGAACGCCGACACCCTCGAACTGCGCGCCGTTGAAATCGTCCGTCGGCGCGATCCCCGCCGCGCGACAGGCGGCGATATAAGCCCTTTCGAGAACGCTACCCGGCGTTGCGCGTTGAACCGACAACGGACCGCCTTGGCCGTGAAAGGGGGCTCCAAATTCGACATGATCTTCCGACCGCGTGAAGTACGGCAGAACATCTTCGTAGGACCAACCGTCGCAGCCGTCCTGGCGCCAGCCGTCGAAATCCGCCGCCTGACCGCGGATGTAGACCATACCGTTGATGGTCGACGATCCGCCGAGGACTTTGCCCCGCGGCCAGTGGATACTGCGGCCCTTCAAATAGGCTTGCGGCTCGGTGTCGTAACCCCAGTTGAGCGACGGCATGGTGTACAGAATTCGAGTCAGCAGAGGAACGCCGATCATCGGGTTTCGGTCGGCGCCGCCCGCTTCGAGCAGAAGCACCCGGCTGCGCGGGTTTTCGCTCAAGCGGTTTGCTAGAACGCAGCCGGCCGAGCCGGCGCCGACGATGATGAAATCGAAGCTCATAGCAATCGGGCCGTTTCGTCGCCTTCGAAAATCGCTTCGAGTGCCGTCCGCGGCGACATCGCGTCGCCGATGACGTGAATGCGCGCCGTGTTCTGGCGTAGTCGGTGCGCTAGGTCGTCATTCGGTTGTCCGGTCGTTGGCGCGACGACCGAGTCGACATTGCCGATGTCCTTCACGTCGTCGGTACTCAGGTCGCGAGCGAGGAAACGACCGTCGACGAACGACTCCGGCCGGTGTTGACCGAGCACCTGGACTTTTTTGTCTCGGAGCCGTTTGGTTAGCGCATAGACGCTGTACATGCTGATGGTCCACGCGGGTGCACCCGTGGGCACCATCAGGACGACCTTTATCCCAAGATCGGCGAGGTATTCGGCGACGGAGGCCGTGGTCCAGGTGCCGAGCGTATCGACCAACACGACCCGCTCGCCAAGCGCGCCGGGGTTGGCAACGGCTTGATCCAGCGACAGGGCCGCACCGCCGCCATCAAAGCTCATGCCGGGCTGACTGGCCCCCGTCGCCAGGATCACGTCGTTGGCACCGAATCCTCGAACATCGGCCTCCTCGGCGGACTTGTTGAGAACCACATTGACATTGGTGGCCGTGCAACGACGTTCGAGATGATCCAAGAGTTTCGCAAATTCCTGCCGCATCGGCATCGCCCGAGTCGTATTCAACCGACCGCCAAGCCGGGCCGACCGCTCCCACAACGTGACCTGGTGCCCCCGCTGTGCGGCGACCGCCGCTGCCTTCATCCCTGCCGGACCGCCTCCGACAACCAAGACCTTACGCGGCGCCTGCACCGAATCCCGCGACGCTTCGCCCTCCCGACCCGTCCGCGGGTTCGCGAGGCAGGTGATCGGCAAATTGAGCGCCAGCATGCCCGCGCAACCTTGATTGCAGGCGATGCAGGGCGTGGTTTCCTGTTCGCGGCCCGTCTCGGCCTTGCCGACGATCTCGGGGTCGGCGATGTGAGCCCGCGCCATGCCAACCATGTCGGTCATCCCTTCGGCAAGAACCGTCTCCGCAGCCGCAATGTCCCGGTACTGGCATACCGTCATTACGACGGGCGCCGTCGCGAGACCGCCGAGGGCCGACCGTATCCGCCGGGTGATATCCCGAAACGAGCCGACCGGAAAGCTCATGTCAGCCATCTGGGTCGAAACGGTGTAGCTACCGTGATACGCGGAATGACTGATATTGACGAAGTCCACCTTCGCAGCACCGACAATTTGCGGAACCAACCGGCACATGTCGTCTATCGTCAGGCCGCCGGGAAGGAATTCGTCGCCGCTAAGCCGGACACCGACGATGACGTCAGGGCCAACCGCCTCCCTGACGGCCCGCAAGGTTTCGGTGGCAAAGCGGAGACGGTTCGTCTCGTCGCCGCCATAGGCGTCGGTGCGCCGATTGCTGGCCGGCGACATGAACTGTTGGAGCAGGTGACCGTGGGCCATCTGCACCTCCACGCCCGCAAGGCCTGCTTTGACAAGGTTCGCGGCGACAAGCGCGTGGGCGTCAACGACCTCTTTGATCTCACCGATCGTCATTGGGTGTGGCGGCGGCGATGTCGCACTCCAAGGAATCGCCGACGCACTCCACGGCGACATGCGCGCGAAGTTGCCGTCGATATGGCGCCCCAAGTGGATGACTTGGCCCAACAGGTGAGCGCCCTCGGATTTGACTGCATCGGCCACGGCCGCGAACTTGGGGATGCAAGCCGGATCGTACCCGTTCACGCCTTGGCTTCGTCCTAGCGAACTGCGGTGAACGCGAATACCCTCAAAGATGATCAGCGCTGCACCACCCTTTGCGCGCGCGCGGTGGTAGGCGACATGCTGCGCGCTCGGCAAATTGTCGACACCGAAGTTGGTGGTGTGGGCCGGCACGAACATCCGATTGCGCAGTGTGACTCCGCCCAATTTCAACGGACTGAACACGTGGGGATAGGTAGGATGGGACAACGGCACTCCGATCTCTGAACGAGCGGGTGCATGGTTGCCAATTCACGCGAACAGTTCAATGCTTGGTAGAGCAAAGCGCGTGAGGCGAGACCAATTAAACTACGAGGATCACCGATGACGAACGGCAACCCAACGACCATTCCGACAGCAAATGGGGGCCGGTATGCACCCTACGGCCCACCGCCGTGGTACTTCGAAGGGCATAGTGCATCGGTCCTACTCACCTTCGACCCCGAATTGGTTGCCGACCTGATACCGGCGCCGCTGAAGTTGACCGGGAGTCCGGTCTGCCGACTCAGCCTCCATGACATGGTATGCGATTACGGACTGGGCGAGCGGTTCATGCAGGAGCAGCCGGATCAGGCCCAATTCGGCGAAGCGGTCGCGGGTTTCATGGTGGAATGCGACGGTATCACCGGGCACTGGGCGCCATTTCTATGGTGCACCTCGGATGCGGAACTCACCGTTGGCCGGGAGCTATACGGCTGGCAGCAACGCCTGGGCGAAATGTGTTTGACGCGCCCCCCACTTCGCCGGGCTTGGCGCGCCGGCGATTCTGTCACTGGGTTGGTTTCGCGGGGGCGCCGGGCCGTTTTCGACATTGGGGTATCCCTAGACCGGGAGGCCGATCTACCGCCAAAAATAGACGGTCTCGACATAGCGCTAGACCCTGCCGCCACAAACCACCACTACACCGAGACCGTGCTCGTCGATCCCGTTTCACGGGTGGCGACCCGTCGCATGGTGTGCAGTTCGATGGACGACGTTACCGTAACGAACCTATGGTCGGGCGCCGCGACGTTCCGCGCCCATGCGCCCGAACTGGCATTCCTGGAGGGGGCGAAAGTCTTGGGCGGCCGCTGGCACGAACTGTCCTGGCGCAAACCGTGGGCGAACCGGCTCATCCGCGAGATCCGCCGCGACCTTGGGGCGCCGCAGCACCCGCGAGCTTAGTCGTGGCGCACTCATCGAGGCGCTTCGTGCGTGCTGGAATGAACGAGGGCGCGGCGGAGGATTTTCCCGACCGCGCCCCGTTCGTGTGGCCTGAAGGGTCGCCTAACGTCGCAGGTAGTTGTCGCCAGCGTCGCTGACGTTAACTTTGCCCAGGACACGGGCTAGGCCAGCGGTATCGGAGTCGCCACGGCTGGATTCACCACCCTTTTTGTGGTCCCGCCGCTTGCCTTGGGTTCCGCCGGCGGTCTTCCGATTCTCTTGGGCCTTTCGGCTTTGCGCCGGACGGCGCCGGTTCGGTTTGCGCGGGGTTGTGGGTGCAGGTTTCCGATCGGCCCGCTCCTCCCGTTCCGGCCGTGTTTCTTCGCCAAACGGATTGGCCAAGGTGGCAAGTCCGTAGCCGACGAGGCGCTCGATGTCGCGCAGTTGGCCCCGCTCCTCGCGGTCGCAAAGGGAAATCGCGATACCGCTTTTCCCCGCCCGTGCGGTGCGTCCGATCCGGTGGACGTAAGACTCGGGCACGTGGGGCAATTCGAAATTGACCACGTGCGAGATGTTGTCGACGTCGATCCCGCGCGCGGCGATATCTGTCGCGACCATGACTTTGACCCGCCCGCTGCGGAATGCAGCCAACGAACGCTCGCGCTCCCGCTGGCTTTTGTTGCCATGGATGGCCGAAGCGGTGATCCCAGCCTTTTCAAGGTGCTGGTTGACCTTGTCCGCACCGCGTTTTGTCCGCGTGAAGACAATGGCTCGCTCAACATCCGGGCCGCTGAGAATGCTCACGAGGGCCCGGCGCTTGGAGGCCGCATCGACATGCATCACCTTCTGATCGATCTTTTCGATCGGTCGCGATTCCGGCGCGACCGCAACTTCGGTCGGGTTGCGCAAAAAGTCGTTCGCGAGACGGCGAATTTGCTGCGGCATAGTAGCCGATAGCAGGATGGTCTGACGGCCGGCCGGGATCTTCGCCAATATCTTGCGAATGGCAGGCATGAAGCCGAGGTCGAGCATTTGATCGGCCTCGTCGAGGACGACCGTCGTTGTGCCATTCAGCTGAATGGCACCGGCGGCAAGATGGTCCAACAGGCGACCGGGGGTTGCCACGATGAAATCGATCCCGGGTGCGACCGCTTTGATCTGCGGGCCGGGGCGAACGCCGCCGACGACGACGGCAGCGGCGGACCGGTCATTGCGCCCATAGGTGCGAATGCTGTCGGCGATTTGCGTCGCAAGTTCACGGGTTGGCGCGAGGATGAGCGCGCGGCATCCCTTCTTGTTGAGCGATGACGGTTGGTCGATCATTTGCTGGAGGATGGGGAGCACGAACGCGGCGGTTTTGCCGGTGCCGGTTTGGGCCGTGCCGAGAACGTCGTTCCCTGCCAGGATCGCCGGGATCACGCGCGTCTGAATAGGTGTGGGGGTGGTGTAGCCTTCGCCCGAAAGGGCACGAAGGAGACTCTCGGCAAGGCCAAGGTCGCTAAATTGTGTCAATTGCTAACTTTCAAAGTTCCGCCGCCCACCCGGAATCATCCCGAGCGCGGTACGACGTTTCGTTCATACGGGGGAAGCTCGCGTAGACCAGCTGCCGGGGTCATGTGCCTTAACGGCACTCTTGTTTGGCGGCTCTTATGAGGTGGCTACCGCAAGAAACACTTGCCGCCAACGACGAGTTCGTCATCTACGCGCGGCAGGAGATGCCGCTATGAACCACACCCTAGGCTGAATAGCAAAGGAAATCTCGCGGCGCAGCGAGTTGGACGCGATTGCGGTGCCCACACCCAGTGGGCGCCGAAACAAAGCCAACGGCCGCAGCTTTCCTCGGTTCATGAGACCGCTCCCCCACATTACCAAATTTACCAAACGAACCCAAAGTTTCTCATATTTTTCAATCGCTTAGCATTTCGGGTTAGGAGCAAAGCCAAATAGCTATTTATTTTCAATAACTTAACCTTTCCGTTCGTTGGGGCCGCGACGGACCCGACCGTCCGGATGACCGCCCGATGAAAGATGGTCATAGAAATTGGCCCCGGCTAGGGCGGGACAGCGATCGTGATGGATCCTTACGGGGGCCATCCTCGGTCCGCTCCACAGGACGAGCCAGCTTCATATTGCGGGGGAACATCGTGCCGCCTAGACGGGCTACACCAAAAGCATCACCGGCTCCTTTCGAATGGCACCGAGACCACATCACAGGGTTCATCGCGGTCATTCCATTGGCAGGTAGCGCCGTATCTATCTGGGGTACGCGACGCAACAAACCTGTTACGGCGTCTCTGCGGGCAGCGGGTCTCGCCCAAGGATATGATCGGCAGCTTTTTCGCCGATCATGATCGCGGGGGCGTTGGTGTTGCCACTGGTGATCGCGGGCATGATCGAGGCGTCGGCAACGCGCAGGCCGGTGACGCCGCGGACCCGGAGGAGCGGATCGACGACGGCGCCATCGTCGCCCCCCATACGGCAGGTACCGACGGGGTGGTAGGCGGTAGTCGCGTTGTTGCGAATCCAGACGTCAAGATCGTCGTCGCTCTCGACATCCTTGCCGGGGGCGATCTCGCCGCCGCGATAGGGATCGAAACTAGACTGGTGGGCGAGCGACCGGGCGAGGCGCACGCCGCGGCGTAGAGTGACGCGATCTTCGGGGTCGGACAGGTAGTTGGCGGCGATGATCGGTTTGTCCAAGGGGTTGCCCGAGCGCAACGCGATGCTGCCGCGGCTTGCCGGGCGCAGCTGATAGACATGAATCAGAAACCCGTGCGTGGGTTTGAATGCAACGATCCGATTAAGCAATCCCGGCACCAAGGTGATTTGAACATCGGGTGCGGCCAAGTCGGCGCGTGTCTTGAGGAAGGCACACCCTTGGATAGGAATTTGTGCGCCCGGGCCACGGCGAAAGAGGACCGCCTTCAGGTAGGCCGCCACAGCGCGGTCAGGGCGCATCAAATGGTTCAGACTGACAGGCTGCAGGCAGTGAAACGAGGTGTAGGCGCCTAAATGATCCTGCAGGTTGGCGCCGACCTCGGGCGCATCGACTAGCGGGACGATCCCATGGCCCTGAAGGTGCGCCGCCGGACCGATCCCCGAATGCATCAGCAGCACTGGCGAGTTGACCGCCCCGCCACACACGATCACTTCACGCCGCGCGAACGCAGTCTGCGTTTCACCGGCCACATCGAACTCGACCCCACGGGCCTGGCGGCCGTCGAAAACAACCCGTCGCGCCGCCGCATTGGTTCGGATCGTGAGGTTCTTACGGTCCTTGATTGGTCGCAGGTAGGCGACGGCGGCGCTCTGCCGTCGCGCGTTTGCGATGGCAAAGTCGTGGATGCCGAAGCCTTCAAGATCGCGGCCATTGAAGTCCTCGGTTTGGGGGAACCCGCCCTCGGCGCCGGCGGCGAGGAAGGCCTCATTCAACGCACCCTCGCGTCGCGCCTGGGTGATGCGAAGCGGTCCATCGTTGCCGCGAAATGCGGAGCGCTTGGTATCGTGGGATTCCATCCGTTTAAAGTAGGGCAGCACCTCCCGGTAGGACCACCCGACCGCCCCCATTTGCCGCCAGCCGTCGTAGTCGGTGGCGTGACCGCGCACAAAGGTCATCCCATTGATCGACGACGAGCCGCCCAGGAGTTTGCCGCGCGGCCAATGAATATGCCGACCGCCAAGACCGGCCTCCGACGCCGTGTCGTATCCCCAGTTCAACGAGCGCATCGTGAACAGGAGGCGGGTCATAAAGGGGATCGGCACGAACGGGTGGCGGTCGGAACGACCGGCCTCAAGCAGCAGGACCGTGTTGCGCGGATCCTCCGATAACCGGTGCGCCACCGCGCAGCCCGCCGACCCCGCCCCGACGACAATGAAATCAAAGGTTTCCAAACGCTCGCCCTCCGGCAATGGCTACCCACCGTGACGCCTGCCAAAATTCGGATACAATCATTAGGGCGACCCGCGCCCCAAGGGAACCCACGGAGACCTGAAATGAAAGAGCCCTTTGCCCATGCAATGCTGCCCCGCGCTGTAAGCGACGAACGTAGCCGCCAGAACTTCATTGCCGGTCTCAAGATGCACATGGAGGATCACGTGTATCCCGCGGACCGAACGGTCGGCATGGGCCGCGTCCTTCCCCGCTTCAAAGCCGAGTACGGCCGAGAACCCAAGTCGCGGGTCGAATGGCGACACGCGATGGAGGCCGACCCCTTCGTCCAGTCCTGGGGATCGATTGCGCGTAGTATCCAAGAGATGCATTGGGACACGGTAAGCGAGATCGTCTGGCACGAGCTGCCGACGCTTTTGGCAAAGAGCAAGGTATCTGAGCCGAAGGGCTCGCTTTATCTCGACCCCGACCTAGAGGTGCCGCGCTACAATACGGCGGTCGACATTCATTGCATGCCGGGCGGCTATCACTCGGAGATCACCGAGGACGACGTGTTTGCCGGAGCGATGTTCGACCGAGGCGCTTACTACTATGGAATGGCGATTCGCGGATCTGCCGCGCTCGACTACGTCGACACCCGCGCGCGGATGCAACGGGCCGCACCGGGCTACACAACGATCGGCTTTTTACGCGAGACATATCCGGATTTCGCACCGAAACGGATTCTCGACCTGGGCTGTGCGATGGGTGGAACCACCGTGCCCTATGCCGAAGAATTTCCGGACGCTGAAGTCTATGGCGTGGACGTTGCGGCCCCGCAGTTACGTTACGGTCACGCCCGGGCGGAGGGGCTCGGTGCGCGGGTTCATTTTCGTCAGGAGAATGCCGAAGCACTTTCGTTTGAGGATGAGTCTTTCGACCTTGTCGTCTCGCACGGCCTATTCCACGAAACGTCGGCCAAGGCGACGCCGCGCATTCTCGCCGAGTGCCATCGCATCCTGCGCAAGGGCGGCGTGACAATTCATGTCGACACCCAGTTCGCACGGGGTCTTGACGATTTCGACGCCTACTACTGGGATTGGGATACGCACTACAACGCCGAGCCGTTCTGGGGAACCCTGCACCATACCGATGCGCGCGACCTTTTGGGCAACGCGGGCTTTCCCCAGTCGACTGTTCGCGAGGTGTGGCCCCTGCCCCGGGCCGACGGCACGACCGAATACGCACCCGTGACCGACACTGCCGGTAAGATCGTCGGCTCGACGCTCTTCGCGGCGCGCAAAGCCAGAGGGTAAAACCCGCTACTTCCGCGCGGTAAGCATGTAGCGGTAATTGTTCCCCTGGTTCGGCGTCTGCAGCAGATCGCGGCGATCGCGACCAGGATCGCTCGTGCGTTCGAGATAGCCGTCCGCGGCATCGCGTAGTCCAGCCTCGACCGTGAGCGCGACCAGGTCGAGCGAACACACGGCATTCCAGAACGGCTCGCCGTTATAGTAGGTCTGCCACCCGCGCATGACTTGATCGTAGGGCGCCATGTCCTTGTAGCGAACCGGCACCTCCATGTGGCACATAGCGCCGTCCGGCGTCAGAATTCGTCGGCACTCCGCCAAAATCCGCGGTGCCGCGACCCGCGATGTTTCGTGCATCATGTTGCTGGAGACGACGAGGTCGAAATAGTCGTCGGGGTAGCCTGTCTCTTCGGCGTTCGCGAGCTTAAAGTGGATCGCTCGGTCCATTGCCTGGGCGCGGGCATGGGCGTAGCGTAGCATCGGCGCGCCGACATCGATCGCGTGCACTTCGGCATTCGGGAAAAAATCGACCAGCGCTGTCGTTGCATGGCCGACCGAGCACCCGAGATCGAGGATTCGGCGCGGCTCGAGGCCAGGGTAGCGGGTCTTGACGAACGCAACGAGGAGACGGCCGTTGTCGTCCATTCCGCGTTTGCCGTGGTGGTACATATAGGCGCCGCGGTCGTAGATCGCGCCGGCGCGCAGGTCCGTCACGCTCGCCTGGTCGCAGTAGCCGCCCGGCATCGTGTGGACGTCGACGGCGTCGATATAGCGCGGCGGCACGAAGCCCTCCGGTAGGGTCAAGGATCCCATCCCATTCCGATTGGCACCCGCACGCTGCTCCAATGCATCGAGCTGCCGATCCACGGTGTCGCCAACCGAATCCCACATGAGCTCCTGCCCGAGTCGCATTAGCGACCCCCAGAGCTGATGAAACGGCGACCGCTCCATCGCGGCGCGGAATTCCTGTCGCGTCTGTGGTTGCGCGCGCCCCGCCCTTCGAAAGGCGGGGATCACGCGGTTCTCCAACTCGGCACGATTCCCCGGCGTAATTCCGCCGGCAATATGCGTCTTCAGCGCGACCACAAAATCTTGGCGACGCCCTTCGTCATGACTAGCCGTCGCCATCATCGTGTGAATCGGTTGCACGCCCATCGAGGAGTCCTCCTTTGCGACCGAGGCGGCCGCCTTGCTCAGACGGTGGTCGTTCCGTTGTTAACCCCACCGATCGTGTCCGAAAAGGCTACGGTCTCCTGAGCAGACCGAGAAGCGCTTTCTTCGCGTGGCGCCCCTTTTTGGCGAGGGCATCTCCATCTTTTGTTCGAACCGCCGAACCTCAGATGAATTGTTGCGGCAGCCACGTCGATAGCGAGGGGAACAGGATGATGAAGATCGTGACGATGAGGTCCGACACAAAAAAGATCATCGCGCCACGCAGCACGGTTTGCAGCGGGATCTTGGAAATGCCGCTGACTGCGAACAGGTTGAACCCGACCGGCGGCGTGATGACGCTCAGCTCTACGCCCATCGTTACAATGATGCCGAGGTGAACCGGGTCGACCCCGAGGCTCATTGCCACGGGAAACACAACCGGCACGGTCAGAAGGATCATAGCAATCCCGTCGACGAACATACCGAGCACGAGGAGGATTCCAAGATATCCAAACAAGAATGGCAACGCCCCGAGCTCAAGCGCGATCACTGATTCGGCGAGCGCCTGCGGCCAGCCCTGGTTGGCCGCGACGAACTGGAATATCCCGACGCTACCCATTAGGAAGAAGATAATCGCCGTCAGGTTCACCGCGCGGGCGGTGACAGGCAAGAGCTCTTTCAGAAACGTCTTGGGCTTTGTAGCGAAGCCGTAGAACAAGGCGTAACCGCATGCGGCGGCGGCAGCTTCGGTCGGCGTAAACAGGCCGCCGTAAAGCCCACCGAGTACAAGGGCGGGCATGCCAAGCCCGGGTAGCGCCGCAACCGTGTCCTGAAACAGCTTGCCCGGATCGAAGCGCCCGGACTGCAATCCCGGGGTCCGCCATGCGGCAATGATGATGAATACAGACATACCGAAGGCAAGCAGAAGACCTGGAATGATGCCGGCCATGAATAGGCGGATGATCGACGTTTCCGTCGCGATCCCGTAGATGATGAGAGACAGGCTGGGCGGGATGAGCAGCCCGATGCCCCCACCGGACGAAACGATTCCAGCCGACATCCAGTCGGGATAGCCGCGCGAGCGCATCTCCGGAATGGCAATAAGACTCATGGCCGATGCGACCGCGACGCTGGAACCCGAGATTGCCGAGAACATGACGCAGGTAACGACCGTGGCCAAGGCAAAGCCGCCGACGATCCAACTGATGAGCGCCTCGGCAAAACGGAACAGTTGCTTCACCATGCCGGTCCGTTCCATGAGGAAGCTGGCAAAGATGAAAAGCGGTACGGACATCAGGCTGTAGTTGCCGAGGAACGAAAAGAAACTCTGCCCGACCGCCCGAGCATCCAACAACGGGTCGAACAAAATGAACAGCATGCTCGCAGCGCCCAACCCAACGCCAATAGTCGCGCCGGAACCGAGGAACGCAAGAGCGGTCAGAAAGAACGCGGGAATGATGCAACTCCGGTGGGTGAGAAAGAGAATGCCTGGTTCAGCGTCACGACTGGCTCCCTAGAGAATGGGTTGCCCGCCGTCCTCATCGTCGAACGTCGGCCAGTCCTGGTCCTTACCGAGCAGCACCAGAATTCCCGAATAGGTCTGGAACAAGAAACTCACGGCCATAAACGCCATGCCCGTTAGAAAGACGATGAAGAATGGCCACAAGGGGATAACGAGACTTTCCGTCATCCGATTGCGCAAAACCATACGTTCTGCGACCGGCACACCACGAAAAACAAGATAGGTGCAGAAAGCAAGCCCGAGGACGGCCCCGAACAGTTCAAGCAAGTTGGCCGCCAGTCGCCCGCGGCTGCTGCCGCTATTGTGCAGAATGGCTAGAAAGACAGTGACTCGGAGGTGCAGGTTCCGGCTCTGGGCGATGCCGAAGAACAAGAACACGCCCGACAGGATTCCGTAGGTCACGGCATCTTGCTGCCACGAAAAGGAATGCCCAAAGATGTATCGGCGGACCACCTCGACCAAAGCGAGAAGCGTCGCGCTCAGCAGGAGCAGCGCGGCGCCGTACTGAAGGACACGGTCTTGGAAGAGCCGCCAAAGAATGTAGGCGCTACGCACCATGAACTCCCGGTTGCGTCGCGGGGACACGACCCTGCTGGATTACAGAGCCGTGTCTCACGCGCACCGGAACGTCAGCCCTTGAGCAATGCGCGGTAGGGGCTGCAGTCGAGGCTTTCGAGCTTGTCCGTCCCCGCCGCCATCCGCGCAGAGGCGGCCCTACCCTCTTTCAGGTAGCGATCGACCCATGCATCGGCGTCGTCGGGCAGGCCATTCTTGAGGAAGTCGGCGACGGAGTTCTTGATCGCCTCCTGCAGCGGACGCGCTTCGGCAGCAGAGGCTTGGTACACGCCTGGATCGCCCGGTGTTTTGGCTTCGAACTCCTGAATCGAGAACACGTCGTTGCACCATGACGCCTCGTCCTGGCGTTGCATGGCCTGCAGCATCAGGTCCCTGATCTTGTTTTGCGTCGCCGCGTTCAGGCCATCGAACCAATCCTGGCTCGCACCGACCCAGTAGGAATCGAAGGTGATCGTGCCCACGCCGGCAATCGTATAATACGGCGTCTGTTCCGTAATCGACCGCCAACCGCCGATCGACGTAATCACCCCGTCCAGAACTCCGGACTCAAGCGCACTCGGTACGTCGCCGAAACCCATGACGACAGGATTGGCGGCCCACGATTCCATGACCGGGTTAATCGCCGCCGCAAACGTCCTGATCTTCTTGCCACGAACCGACTCGAGTGTCAGCAGACGTTCTTTGCCGCCAACCCCGAGCGCGAAGCTGAGATCGGCAAACCCGAACGGCTCGATGCCATGACGTTCTCTGAGGCGATCGAGCAACATCTTGCCGGTTTCGAGATTTTCGAGTTCATGTACCGCGGCGACCGTCGTCAGGACGCCGGGCTGCACGATGATGCCTAGCCAAGGATCGACCGACGCGGTCTTGCCGGCCAGGAGCCAACCCATTTCTAGATTGCCCTCGCCCATAGCGGCCATCGCATCGGCATCTTTGTAGAGCGAGCCTGCGTAGAAGTTGCGAACTTCGCTGCCGGCGGGGAAGGTCGCTTCGACCTGCTCCTTGAACCATTCCATCGCGATCGCCGTCGGGTGCGGCGGCGGCGGGAGGTCGGCCGAAACGCGGATCGTAACTTTCTGAAGTCCGCTCTGGGCGTGAGCCGGAGCGCCAGTGAACAAAACGATGCTAGCCAACAAAGCCAACATCGCACCGCTTCCTAGAAGACGTGACATGTACATAACTCCCCCTGTGATGACCCGTGCAGGGAATGGATGATCCGTGCACCGGGTTCTGAAACGCTCGGTTTTGATCGATGCCCCGTTAACAGGGTCAACCAAATGCATTAGCGTATAGAGAGCGCGTCAACCGGGTCAATTGATTTGGTCGCGGTTCAGTCTTGGCATCCTCTCTCGGGGGAAACACGCAATGAAGGCCGGAGCGGCTTCGGGACGCGACAGCGTCCTTCTCGCAGTGCAGCAAGACTTCGGCGCGCACCTCGCGCGCTTGCAGCGCTACATTCAACAGCCATCGATCTCCGCGTTCAACGAGGGCATCGATGAAATGGCCGCCATCGTCGCGGCCGACATCCGAGCGCTCGGCGGCGAGGCACGTGTCGTCGATGGCGTCGATTTCCCCATCGTGTACGGCCGTATCGATTCGGGCGCAGCGCGAACGGTTCTGATTCACGGCATGTACGACACCGTTCCGGCCCGGCCCGACGAATGGGTCTCGCCACCTTTCGAGGCGCGTTGCATTGAATTCGGCGATCTTGGTGAGTGCGTGGTCGGTCGCGGCGCCGAAGACACCAAGGGGCCGCTCGCATCGATACTCGCGATGATCGCTGCGCACCGTACAGCGGATGTTGCCCTGCCGGTCAATCTCATCTTGATTTTTGAAGCTTCCGAGCTTGCCAGCGCGTCGCTCCCAGCTTTTGTCGACTCCCACCTCGATGAACTCCGCGATGCCGATGTCGCTTACTGGCCGTGGCACACCCAGCGCGCCGATGGCACCCCGGTCGCGTGGCTCGGCACCAAAGGAAACATGATGCTCAAGCTGCGCGTGCGTGGCGGCGATTGGGGCGGACCGGTCGGCAACGAAGCCCACGGGCTCCACGGCATATGGGTGGCGAATGCGGTCCAGCGACTGACAGCTGCTCTAGCTAGCCTGACGTCGCCCGACGGTTGCGAGATCCACGTCGACGGCTTCTACGACCCGGCACGGCCTCCCAGCGACGACGACGACGAACTGGTGCGTCGTCTTGCCGGACGCGTTGACCCAAACGCAATCTTGGCGGAGGCGCATGCGCGCCAGTTCAAGCACGGATCGCTTCTCGAAGCTTTGCGGGCCTATTGCCTGAAGACCGAGATCAACATATCCGGGATTCAGGGCGGCACTGTGATCGAAGGTGGGCACAAGGTTGAACTACCGAGCGCTGCGGTGGCGAGCCTCGACATCCGTCCGCTCGACGGGATGACCGTCGACCACATCGCCGGGTGTCTCCGGCGCCATTTCGACTCGCATGGGTTTCAGGAGGTTGAGATCGAGGTCTTGAGCGGCTATGCGGGCGGCGCCATGCCCGTCTCCAACTGGGCGGTTCAGGCGCTCCTTGATAGCTACAAGGAAAGCGGCCTCGATCCCGAAATCTGGCCGCGGACGTCGACCGCGATCGCCAGCCACCTGTTCATCGAGAAGATCGGTATTCCTTGGATCAGTACGGCACTCGGACATGCCGGCAACAAACACGCTCCGGATGAATTCCTACGGGTCGACGGCTACCGGGATGCAATCGGCTTCATCGCCCGCCTGATGTGGCGCATCGCGGCGGTCGCCCCGGAACGGCCCGCAGCTGGATGAGTGCGGAAACCACCGCCTTACTTCCCGGCGTCGAGCAACCTCCTGCTCGTGTTTGCCACAAACAAATCGCAAAGGTTACTGACCGCCAGGCCTTGGCCTGTTCTTCTTGGCCTCGCATCGCCCTTAGTCCGGCGGGGGTACAGGCATAAAGGCAATGTCCTGGCCGCCGTCCTTCGATCGTAGGCAAAAAAAGCCCGCTGAGGGAGACCTCAACAGGCTAGCGCAAGTAAAGTTGGTTGCGGGGGCAGGATTTGAACCTGCGACCTTCAGGTTATGAGCCTGACGAGCTACCGGGCTGCTCCACCCCGCGTCAAA
>CAYGKG010000012.1:7189-46782 GCA_964350495.1 uncultured Alphaproteobacteria bacterium | reverse complement strand
CCCAATATTCGCTTCTACGCGGGCGCGCCTCTCCGGTCTCCGAGGGGTTACAACCTCGGCACTCTTTGCGTGATCGACCGGGTGCCGCGCACCCTGACGAAAGCGCAAGAACAGACGCTTGTGGATCTTGCCGGGCTCGTCGTGCGCGAACTGGAGTTCCGCCGCTCGGCGCTGCCGCGCAAACACTAGCGAGGCTTTGGGGTTGCCCCTGCCCGACCAAGGTATTGACATCGCGATCGGCCCGACCTACCTACTCCGACACGGGTGAAGGCCCCGGCCGCTCGCAGGCGTAAGCCACGGTGAAGCCTTCATAGTTCGTCCGATCCGCCCCAATGTGTTCTGCGGACCGATGGCAACGCGAGCCCCATCTAACCCTCCGCGCCTAGACACATTTGTGAGGCTGTCATGCTTGGATCGTTGTCGCTCCCTTCCCTAGAAGACTTGAAGGCGCAGGCCAAACGTCTGCGCACCGAACTCGATGCCGGCGGTGCGCCGGTAACCCATGCCCGCGCGCTGGAGTTGCTCGCCCATCAGTACGGACACAAAGACTGGAACACGTTGCATGCCGCGGTCGGCAATCGCCCCCCTGAGTGCCCCTTTGCTATCGGCCAAAGGTTGCGCGGCGAGTATCTCGGCCAACCGTTCGAAGGCGAGGTCATTGCGGTCAGCACCCTTGGCGGGAACGAGCGTTTCCGGATCACGGTTGTCTTCGATGACCCCGTGGACGTCGTGACGTTCGAGAGTTTTTCGGCGTTTCGGCGCCGGGTTTCGGCCACCGTCGACTGCCGCGGCGTCACCGCCGAGAAGACTTCGAACGGACGGCCGCACATGGCGTTGGCGCTCTAGCCGCGCCTAGGCGATTACGATCCGGCGGCGTTCTCATCCCGCCGGATCAATCGTCGACCAAGATAATATGCAGTCGCCGGGGACCGTGCGCGCCCAGATACAAGGTCAGTTCGATGTCCGCAGTCGAAGATGGACCCGAGACGAACATCGCGGTCCGTGGCATCGCGCTGTTGCGCCCTCTTTGGGATGTCCGCAGCGTGTCCCACGCGTCTTCGAGCGTCCCAGTGATCTGGCTTCGGCGCAAGACCACGACGTGATTGTCGGGCAACAAATTGAGCGTAATGGGGCTGCCGGGACCGGAGGTCATCATCAAGGTTCCCGTCTCGGCGATCGCAACGAACGCCCCCGTGACCCCCACTTCGTCGCTCTCGACTGGGACGCCGACGCGGGTTTGCAACATCGGGTGGCTGCCCCAGCCGAGTCCGGCGACGTCGGGCGCAAGCACTGCCGAGGCTGGAAGATTGTGCTGCGCCAGGTAGGCCGTTAGCGCGGCAGGGACGGCGGATTCGTCAGCTACCCGCGCCACGGTCGCATGCGTTGCCACGATTTGTTCGATGAACATGTGGACTCGGTCTGCCGCGCCGACATCGCTGCGCGTTGGAACAACGTTGCGGGCATGCCTCTCGATACGGTCCGCGACAGCCAATCGCGCCGCCGTTTCGTCACGCGGACCCAGCGAGCCGCGGATTGCTGTCAAGATTGATTCCCGCGAACTCATGGGGTGCCGACCTTTTGACGGCGCGCCCACTGTGCGCTGAAGGTCTCTCCCTGCGGCGCCGGAAGGTCGCGCGTTGCCGTCCACCCCTGCGCAAACGGGAGGTCGGCCATGCGTCCCAGTGGACGACCGCGCCAAGCGAGATACCCCGCCGCAAGGCGCGTGAGCCGCCGATACAGAGACGGTCGTTGCGCCAGCCACGCCCAGGCACGCAACATCCACCGTTGGCGGACGCCGTCGAGTTTCCGCTCGAAGGCTTGCTCCCGCCAATGCCGCATCATCTTCGGCAAAGGAATCCGCATCGGGCATACCGCCTCACAGCGGCCGCAAAAGGGCGTTGCGTTCGGCAGATGGTGGGCCTGATCGATACCGATCATCGCCGGCGTGAGCACCGCCCCCATCGGCCCCGAATAGACCCACCCGTAGGCATGGCCGCCAATCGACGCATAGACCGGACAATGGTTGAAGCACGCGCCGCAGCGGATGCATCGCAAGATATCCTGGAACTCGCTGCCAAGCAGTCGGCTCCGCCCATTGTCCAGAAGAACGACATTGTAGGCGCTGGGGCCGTCCGGGTCGTCGGCACGCTTTGGTCCCGTCGAGAACGTCGTGTAGACCGACATTTGTTGGCCTGTCGCCGAGCGTGCCAAGACCCGCAGTAGAGTCGATGCATCCTCAAGCGTCGGCACGATCTTTTCGAGGCTCGCGATCACAATATGGGTGGGCGGCAATTGTTGGGTCAGATCGCCGTTCCCTTCGTTCGTGACAATCACCGACGTCCCTGTCTCGGCGACCAGAAAGTTGGCCCCGGTGATCCCGACGTCGGCCGCCAAATAGCGCGGCCGCAGGATCTCGCGCGCTTCCGCGACCAGATCGACACCTTCGGTTAGCCGCTCGGTTTTGCCGTATTGACGGTGGTGTTCGGCAAAGAGGTCGGAAACCTGTTCCTTGGTCTTGTGAACCGCCGGGCCGATGATGTGGGATGGCGGCTCATCGGCAAGTTGGATGATGTACTCGCCAAGGTCGGTCTCAACCGGCGTAATACCGTGTTCCTCGAGATATGGGTTGAGGGCAACCTCCTCGGCGATCATCGACTTGCCCTTGGTCACCGTGCGCGCCCCTGCGGCCTGACAAAGTTCGAGAACAATACGGCGCGCGTCATCGGGTGTTTGGGCCCAATGGACATGCCCGCCGTTGGCAATGACGTTTTCTTCGAACCTCTCCAGATAGAGATCCAAATGCGCCAGCACATGATCCTTGATTCGCACTGCATCGTCTCGCAACGCCTCGAACTCCGGCAACGCTGTGACGGCAGCGGTTCGGCGGGCGGTGAAATTCTTGTCGACCCGCGACAGAGCGGTCTGGAGGTCCGTGTCCAACAGGGCCTTGGCGACGTTTTCCCGAAACAACGCGCTGGTGGGATGCATGCCGCTATGCCTCCCCGATCGGCGGATCGTCGGTCATCCCGGCCAATATCTCGGCAACGTGACGGACCGCGATAGTCGATCCGTCGCGTTTGAGTTTGCCGGCAATATTGAAAAGGCACCCAAGGTCGCCGGCCACGAGTGTTCCCGCACCCGTCTCGGCGACGTTAGCAGCCTTCTTGCGGACGATTTCTCCGGAAATGTCACCGTACTTTACAGCGAATGTGCCGCCAAAACCGCAACACGCTTCCCCGTTCGGCACCTCGACGACAGTCACACCCGCGACCTGCGTCAGTAACGCGCGCGGTTGATCGCGCACCCCCATTTCACGCAAGGACGAGCACGAATCGTGATAGGCGACGGTGCCGTCATAGCGGGCCGCAAGCGCCGTGACCTTGAGCACATCGGCGAGAAACGATGTCAGTTCCCAGGTCCGCGCCGCCAGATCGCGCGCCGCTACCGCGCGTTCGGGATCGTCAGAAAACAACCGTTCGTAGTGGACCTTGATCATCCCGGCGCAAGATCCCGACGGTGCGATCACGTAGTCATAGCCCTCGAATGCCTTGAGAACCCCGATCGCGATGCTACGCGCGTCCTTGCGGTCGCCCGCGTTGTAGGCGGGTTGGCCACAGCACGTTTGGACATCCGGCACCTCGACCGTGCACCCCGCGTCTTCCAAAAGCTTGACGGACGCAAATCCAACCGAGGGGCGAAATAGATCGACGAGACAGGTCACGAATAGACCGACGCGGGGTGCTGCGCTCATGCTTGCACCTCGTAAACCACGCGCTCGGCGAGCAACCCTTCGATTTCGGCCGCCGAGAAACCCGACTCGCGCAGAACCTCGCGACTGTTGGCGCCATCTTTAACCGGCGGCGTCGGCTGTCGGGTCGGCGTGCCCGTGAAGCGTGGCGCGGGCGCGGGTTGGGCAATCCCGCCAACATCGATCATGGTCTGGCGGGCGACGACATGGGGGGCATCGGCAACCTCTTCACGGTCCAGAACAGGCGTTACGCACGCGTCGGTTCCAGCAAAGATGGTGCACCACGCCTCCCTCGTTCGCGACCGGAAGATCTCGGCAAAGCGGGCGCGCAACGTCGGCCATCCGCTGCGGTCGTTCTGGTCGGGAAGGTGGGCGGACTCGAGACCAAGGCCGTGGAGCAGCGCGGCATAGAACTTTGGTTCGATTGCGCCGACGGCGACATAGCGGGCGTCGTGGGTCTCGTAGGTATCGTAGAAGGGCGCGCCGCCGTCCAAGAGGTTTTCGCCGCGCCCGCCCGGCCACCGACCCGCCGCCGCCAAGGCGGTGAATATCGTCATCAATTGCGCCGCGCCGTCCACCATTGCGGCATCGATGACTTGTCCCCGACCCGTTGACCGGGCTGAGATGATCCCGGCCAACATGCCGACGGCGAGATACATGGCGCCGCCACCGTAGTCGCCCACCAAGTTTAGCGGCGGGACCGGTCGCTCATCGGCGCGACCGATCGATCCTAAAGCACCGGCGAGTGCGATATAATTGATATCGTGACCGGCCGTCATCGCCAGCGGCCCGTTTTGGCCCCATCCAGTAACTCGGCCATAGACCAAGGTTGGGTTGCGCGCGAGGCAGATGTCAGGACCAAGCCCGAGCCGTTCCATCACGCCGGGACGCATCCCTTCGATAAGCCCGTCGGCGCCATCGAGCAAACGCAACGCAGTCGCCGCAGCCATGGGGTGCTTCAAGTCCACCGCGATCGACGATCGGCTCCGATTGAGCAATTGGAGGTGCGCCGGCATGGCCACGCCGAGACCGGATTCGTGCGGCCGATCGACCCGGATCACCTGGGCCCCAAGGTCTGCCAAAACCATGGCGCAATAGGGCGCAGGACCGATCCCGGCAAATTCGACGATCCGGATTCCGTTGAGAGGCCCCATCGGCGAAGAGTCGCCCGTTGCGGTCTACAGCGCAAGGGGCGCGGCGATCATACGCCCCCCAATCACGACCCGATGGAACCTTTGGCGGGACCTCCGCTGAGCCGATCAGGACTTCTCAGGCGCCAGCATATCTTCGAGGCGTTTGGTCGTCCGCAAGCCGTCAAGTTCCTCGAGCCGATACTCCCAGCCCGTGACCATCTGGTTGATTTCTAACGCCCTTTGCGTCGCTTCGGCGCGCCCGTCATCGGGAGCATCGGCGGCAACCTCGGCACTTACCCGGCCCCAGCGCGGCGGCTCCTCGAACCGGCTTGCACCCTCGGGCTTGGGCAGGGTGATGACCTCGAACTTGAGGACCAATCCGTTGAAGAACTCGTACTCCGCTGCATGCCGAACGTTCTCGCTGGCCTCGAAGTTCTGGTGGGGCGCAGGCTCGACATCGGCAAATTCGAAACGCTCGACGACCAGGGCCAACCGATCGGCTTCGTTGTCCGTTTTGTAGGTCCGGTTGTCGGGAACTCCGTCAATCTCGATCTTCTCGCCCGGCGTAACCCGCCGACCGATGACGACCTCGCCGCTTGGGTGCCGGATGGTGTAGCGCTTCACGAGTTTGGGATCGAGTTCAAACACGTTTCGGTCGAGCCAGTCTGCGGGTGCACGGCCAAAATTCACCTCGCCTTCGGCGAGCCATGACCGGGCCTCCCCTTCGCGCCGCAGGTATGTACCACCGCGGCCGTCGACATACAGAAAGAACTTCCGCCGACCGATGATACCCGCACCTAGCTGCTCGCCGTCGCGCGCGAGGAAGCTGACGCCTCGGGCTTCCGACTCGTCGCCTTCGGGATCTTCGACTTGAAGGTGTTTGTAGCGGTCGGGAAGCGACGTCTTACCTTCAACCAGCCTAAGGCTTGCCATTTCGAGCAGGAAGTTGCGGACGGTCTCGCGCTTGACGGCGTAGCCGTTCTTTTCCTCGATGCCCCAGCCGTCGCCTGCGCCGGTGATCGTGAAACGATGATCCGCCGTTACGATCTCGATCGCGCCCACATCGTTGATACGTTCAACCAACTTGGGAAAGGCCGGCTCGCGGTCTCCGACGACTGTGACTGGAACCGAGTCCCGCGCCAGGGTAGCGATAGCGCCGACGACCGCGATTGCGGTAACCCCGGCCAGTAGAAAGAACGCACGGGAATTCACGATGCGCGCCCCCCTGTCACCGCGAGTTCGCCCCGCGTGCTGCGGATACGCCGGCCGAACCGCTGACGCCGCACAAAAAACAAACCGATAGCGACCAACGCGATCAACAATGGGATCGCACCGATATTGACGACCTTAATGGTTGCATCGAGATCGTCGATATCCTGCTGTAGAGCATGCTGCACTTCCCGCAGTTCGGCCCTAGAGCGAACGATATCGCGGCGGAAATCGCCAATCGCCCGTTGTTGATCGGCCGACAAAATGAACTGACCTTCGTCAGTACGCTGGAGCTCAGCAATCCGCGCCTGGGTCGATTCGATATTCTGGAGGAGTTCGCGCTCCTTCGAACGGAACTGAAGCTCGGCGTCGCGTCTAATTTCATCGACCAGTGTAAAGGGACGCGCGGACAAGCCGCGACCGCGCAGACCGATAAGGCTAGCCGACCCAGCGAGGTTCTCGAGCATATTGACGAACAGATCGCCGTTCTGGGCGACCGGCACCGCCTGGCTGCCACCGCCGCCCTGCATCCAGATTTGATCCGCGAGAAGGTCCGCATCGGCAACCACGATCGCAGTGATCGAACCGTCCGATTGGGCGCGATGCTCGGCAACCAGATCGGGGTCAGGTCCGGTCGCATTGCGGTCGTCTTCGCGGTCCGGAGGCCCATCGGGGAATGCCGACTGGGCCGCCCCGGTGAAGCGCCCGGCGATGGTTATAACGTCGCCCGAGGCTTTGAAATCGGTCAGGATTTGTATCGGGTTGGGATTGGGCCGGATCGCCTCGATATCGAGAAGCTGCGATTGTTCGCTAGAAAACAGCAGCGGCGTCATCGTAAGGCCCGAGCCCTCCCTCACGCCGACGCGGCCAGCGGCAATAAGGTTGATCCGCTCCAGATCCTGGGTGATGACGTCGTCGCGGTTGATACTGATCGGCCCCAACGACAACCAGGGCAAATATTCGGTAACGACACGCCGACCGCCGGAAAGCGCTGCCACACGTTGCGCTGCGATCCGGTCGCCGACCACGCCGTTGGGATCGGCTTGAATGCCCCATGCATCGAAAAGCGCGCCCAACGCATGCCCGGCCGGCGGGATGTAGGGTTGGCCCTGTTGGGTCTGCGGCGGCGGATTAACCTCGACGTGGGGATCGGCAAAGATCAACGCCTTCCCGCCACGCATCACGAACTGATCGATAGCGTATTGGGTCGTCGGGCTGAGGTTGGTCGGTTGGATCAGCAAGACCATGTCGGTGTCGTCGCTGATCCTTTTGATGTTTCCGCCGATGATCCGGATATCGAAGAACTGTTGCGCCTGCTCGTATGCCACCCAGGGCGCAAATCGGCGGGCCTGATCGGCCGCGATGGGCAGCGACGAAATCATCGCAACGACCGTCTTACCGGGTTTCGACAGATTGAAGACCAGCTTCGATAGATCGTATTCGAGGAACGCTTCGCGGCTCGGCGTAAAGAACGGAATAATATCTTCGTCGTCGGTCGAATTCGTTCCCGCGAGGCCGAAATACATGACCTCCCCCGCGCTGCTGATCGGCACACCCTGGATGCCGAAGCCGACCGCCTGGTCCTCCTCGACGGAGAACTGTTCCGGCGCGAACTTTTCAAGCTTGATCTTGCCGTCGGCCAAACCCGCGTACCGATCGAGCAATTCTTCGACGCGCGTCGCATAGGCCGCCAATGCGGGAATCTGTTGCACCTGTTCGGAGCGATAGAACTTCAAGGTAACCGGCTCGTCCAAGGCCGTCAGAATCTCGCGGGTGCCGTCGGTTACCGTGAAAAGGGCATCTTCGGTGAGATCCAGTTGGGCGCTCTTGAAGACGCTATTCGAAATGATATTGACGGCCAGAAACAACACGATCGCCAAGACGATCGACAGTACCGTCATTGTGTTGCGATCGAGCTTCGGACCGGCTTTGGACTGCTTCGTCATCTTCTATGCCGACTTCTTGAGGTCAACGATCGCGGTGTTCGCGAACAGGAATACACCGATCATCGAAACGAAGAACACAATCTCGCGTAGGTCGATCACGCCTTTAGAAATCTGCTGGAAGTTGGTCAAGAAACTCAACGACGCGACGACATCGACAATCCACTCCGGCGCCCACGATCGGAATGCGCCGAGTACGATATCCAGGCCCGCCATAAGGAAGAGGAAGCTGACCGCCGCGCCGACCACGAACGCGATGATTTGGTTCTTGGTCAATGCAGACAGGCACGACACCAAGGAGAGAAAAGCTCCAGCCATCAACCATGATCCGAGGTAGCTGGCCACGATGACCCCGTTGTCCGGGTTCCCCAGAATATTGACGGTGATCCAAATCGGAAACGTCAGCGCGAGCGCCAGCAGGGTGAACAACCAGGCTGCCAAAAACTTCCCGGCAACGACCTGAAACGTCGAAATCGGCAAGGTCAGCAGCAACTCGATCGTCCCCGCCTTACGTTCCTCTGCCCATAGCCTCATGCCGATTGCGGGGATGAGGAACAGGTAGAGCCAGGGATGAAACGTAAAGAAGGGTTGCAGGTCGGATTGCGAGCGCGAGAAAAACGACCCGAGATAGAAGGTGAAGGCGCCGATCGCCGCGAGGAAAATCACCAAAAAGACGTAGGCAACCGGTGTCGAGAAATAGGCCCCAAGTTCGCGCTTGGTCACGATCAGCGTATTGCGCATGTCAGTGGCTCGCCTTTCGCTGCGTGATCTCGCGAAACACATCGTCCAGGCTACCCGGGACAGCCATGATGTGCTCGGGCGACACGTTCTCGCGGCTCATCAGTTCCGACACTGCGGCAAAGATATCTTCGGCGCCCTTTGGCGCCGCCGTAACGTGCGCAATACCTTCGACCTTGCCGGTGATCTCGACGAACCCAATGCTGGTAATCGCCCGCAGCTTGGTCCGAATTTGTTCCGCGTGCGCGACCGGCACGCGGATCGACAGCGTGCTCGGCGCGGACGATGCGGCTCGCAACTCCTCGGGTGTACCGTCGGCAAGCAGCTTGCCATGCGCAATGATCAAAGCCCGGGTGCACACCGCATCGACTTCTTCAAGGATATGGGTCGAGATCACAATCGCTTTGTTGGGCGCCATCTTCTGGAGCAGCGTCCGCACTTCGTGCTTTTGGTTGGGGTCGAGTCCGTCGGTGGGCTCGTCGAGGATCAGAAGCTCCGGATCGTGCAGGATTGCCTGTGCCAAGCCGACTCGCCGTTTGAACCCTTTGGAGAGGGTCTCGACCGGTCGAAAGATGACCTCCTCCAGGTGAACCTGATCGATGACCTCTTCGATGCGGCGTTTGCGCTCGATCTTGGATAGGCCGCGCACTTCGGCAACGAAGTTCAGAAGGGCCCGCGCGGTCATGTCGCCGTAGAGTGGCGCGCCCTCCGGCAAGTACCCGATCCGGCTCTTGACGGCGATCGGGTCCGACGAAACGTCGTACCCTTGGACCACTGCGGTGCCCTCGGACGGCGACAGGAAGCCGGTGATCATCTTCATTGTCGTCGATTTTCCAGCGCCGTTCGGTCCGAGGAAGCCGAGGACTTCGCCCTTGTTCACCTTGAACGAAACTTGGTCGACCGCCGTCAGCGGCCCGAACCGCTTCGTCAACGCTCGAACATCTAGAACATCATCGGCCATAGCTACTCATGTCGCGCAGCGGCCCCTCATGGAACCATGCGATGCTGGCGTTCCCTCTCGGATTGGGGCGCAATTTAGGGGCCCATCGGCCCCGGTTCAACTATATACGGTCGCTTCTCACAGATATTTGGCACAGGCGGCGGCGCGAGGCGACCGACAGTCCCAAGGCGATTCACTATTGGCCGCGCCCGATGTAGGGTATGTCGCTATGGGGGAAGACAGCGACAGTGCCACGGGGCGCGACTACGCCGGATCGCGCCCGCGCGTCCATCAGGTGGCGGCCAAGGAGACTCTGTTTCTCGAGGGCGACCGCGCCTTGAATCTCTACGAGATCGTTTCCGGCGTTGGCAAAATTTACAAGATGATGCCAGATGGGCGCTCAATCATTACCGGATTCGCCTATCCCGGTAGTTTGCTTGGCATCGCCCGCGCCGGTTTCTACTTCTACAACGTGGACGCCGTCACCGATCTCACATTGAACGCTTATTCCAAGGTCGCGACCGAAGCCCGTCTGCGGCAAGAACCAGAATACTTGCGCCACCTTTTTGAGGAAACGAACGACGAATTAGCCCAGGCGCAGGAACGCATCGTGCTGCTCGGTCAGCAAACGCCGGTGGAAAAGGTTGCCGCGTTCCTTCAGCGGGTTCGGATGTGGCAGCGCGAGGACCGACAGATCCACCTGCCCATGACCCGTCATGACATCGCCGACTACCTTGGCCTGACGACAGAAACGGTCAGCCGCACGTTAACGCAGTTTCGCGACCAGAACATCGTGCGCTCGATCAACCAGCACGATATCGAGATACTCGATCTCCCGAAACTGTCCGGCCTGTCGGCAACCTAAACGGCGGTGGGAACCTGCAACAGGACGGCCTCGTCCAACGTGTGCCAGTCCTCGTCCTGGGGCCCGCCGTCCATGTACATCAGAAGACCGAAGGTCGCCGGCCGGTCGAGGCTAGTAAGTGGAAAGTGCCACGTCCCTGCATTGTAATTGATCCCCGCATTCCCCGGGACGACGAAGGCCCGCAGCGTGTCGAGATCCGGCAGCCCGGTATCGCCCTGGGGCCGCGCGACGATAACAAGGTAGCGCTCGCAATCGAGCGGCAAAAACGCCTGCGACGACAACGGGTGCCGCTCCATCTTGGAGATCCGGATCGGCAGTCTGGCGGGTGGCATCGCCCGCACGACGCCCAAGTTGACCCCCAGTTCGGGACGACCGTTGGTCAGGCGCGCGGCATAGTCGGTCCGGTTCGTGGGACCAGGGTCGGCGAGAACCTGACCATAGGGTTCAAATGCCGCTGCATCGAGCGGTTCGGCAACGAGTTCATGCATCGCGGTCCTCTTACGTGCGTTCGATCAGTTCGATCCACTCACCCGCCGACCCAACGATCGTCGCGGCGCGGCGCTGCCGGTAGAGTGGCCCCTCGCGCTGAATGACGTCGCCACGGAAGGGCAACGTCACCTTGTCGAGCGAATCGACCTCCAGGGAAAGGATGGAAATGCCCGGCGGGATTTCGCCCGGCCGAACCTCGCGGTGCTTCGCTTCCTTGGGAAAGTTGTCCAACTCCAAGGTTGCCTTCTCGGCCATCCGAATAGTGGACAAGCGGTGCTTGGTTTCAATATCGAGACCGAATGCAACGTTCAGACCGGTGACCCGCATATCGTGGACATCACCAAGCGTGACCTCGAAGTTGTCGCTATAGAATTTGCGGCTGCCATCAAAATTGTCGCTGCCCAGAATGGTGATGAAGAGGTGGTCGACTAACGTTGAAGCCTTCGGCAGATATCCGGTTTCGGGCGCTTCGTTGATCTGGGTCAGGTAAACCATCTCCTTTGCCACGGCCAAGGTTTGCATCGCCCTGATCGACCCTGAGGGATAAAGGTCCCGCGGCATCCCGACAATTTTGAAGGGGGAACCTTCAAGTTTGGCGGGCATCGCGTTGACGTCGCTGGTAAGAATCTCCAAGGCGTTCCAACCGAACGTCGTGAACGGGGCATAGGAACCGAGCGCCTGTCCCTCGACGAAGCGGATGATTGCCCCGTTCCCGGACTCGCTTCGAATCGACACGACACGCCGCCCGGTCATTGCCGGCGCACCCCAACTCGCGGCGATATCGTCAGGCACCACGCCATCCAAAACCTTTTCGTATCCAAGGTAATCGACGTAGGCGGCAGCAGCGGCTGCCGGATCGGGCGCCATCACCGTGGCAGCGGCAAAGGGTCCAAGAACCGGTTTCGTCATGGGGTCGTCCTTTCTAGCTGGTCCCGGGCCTGCACCGGCGCCACGTTTGCAGCGCCGCGTTCCCATCGCCCACGGTTAATTGCACGGTGTCGTCGTTGATCAAAACCATGCGCACCTGCTTACCCGCATCGGGCTCGCCCGGCGGCACGGTATAGATGAACCCGTGCCGGTCATAGAGTCCGGCGATGCGGCTACCACCGGGTGTATGGATCTGCGGTCCATTGATCGCCAAAGACCGCCCCTGGGCAGAGCACCACTCGCCGTCGATCGAATCGGCCCAACCGATTCCAGGAGCAAGCGAAACCAAAAGAACGACTGCTGCCAGCACACCACGCATGGCACCCCTCCACAGTATGGGTGCCGACCAGCATAGGGGCGGCGCGGCTTGGGCGCTACGGACTTCCGGTTCCCGCACGGCACCGAGCGTGGCAAACTAAGGGCAAGGGAGAACAGAATGGCAGAAATCGTCGCGCCTAACGGCAGCCCCCTGAGCGTCGCGGTCCTTGGTACCGGCGACATCGAGGCATCGCTCCGGCTCTACCGGGATATGATCGGCCTCGATGTGGTCGACCGACGCACCTGGTCCGGGCCGGAACTCGAACGCCATTGGCAGCTCCCGTCGGGCGCGCACGCCGAGGCCGTATTCCTCCAGGCCGGGTCGTCCGAGGTCGGTCGAATCTTGCTCTTGGATTGTGCGGCACCGGAACGGAAGGTCGTCCGCGCCGGCAAGGAGAGCTGGCACTATGGGCTGTCCAATCTGAACTTCTATACCGCCGACATCCACGCCGCGGCGAAAGAGTTTGCGGCGGCCGGGTTCGAGTTTTGGAGCGAGCCGAAGGCGCACGCCATGACGCCCGAGGTTGGAACCCCCATTGAGGTCGTCTTCGAGGGACCCGACGGAGTCCTGATCAACTTGGTCGAACTCGCCACGACCGATCCCAAAACTCGGATCGGGCAAATGCGCGCGTATGTCGAAAAGCATGGACGAACAAAGACCGGCTTCACCCCCGTCGTCACCACGAACCACGTCCTGAGATCGCGCGAGCGCGGCAAGACATTCTATGAGGAAGTACTGTCGATGCGGCCCCTGATCGACGAAGAACTCGCGAGCCCCGAGGCAAGGCATTTCCTGCGCCTGGGCGAAAACCGGATATGGACCATGTTCATGCAGGGCAACCACATGTTCGGAAAGATCGCGACCTCAACGCCGATGGACTTCATACCGCCGAATACGACGCCCCGTGCGGTGCCGCCAAACCTAGGCTATCTCGCCCAGACCTTTGTCGTGGGCGACTTCGATGCCGCGCTGGCCAAATGCAAGGAACTGGAGGTCGAGACGTTTTCGCCGACGATGGAGATCGACCTGCCGGGGTTCGGCGTTCGGCGCACCGCCATCGTGCGCAATCCGGGTTCGGGCGCGCTCCAAGAGTTAGTCGCCGCCTAGGCCGCCTTCTGCGCGCCCATCGCCCACCACCGGGCACCGCTCGGTGTCGGCAGGTATTTTTCCCAGACATCGTCGGACCGAAACCCACCCTTTTTCATCGGGTCGATGACGTCCATATCGTGAAACGTGCCCCAGAACGGCTCGGCGTTGTAGTGCGTGCTCCAGTCCCGATAGGACTGGAAGTAGAGATCGTTCACGTCGCGGTGACGCAGCGCCACTTCAAGGTGCGCCATCACGCCGCCAGGGGACAGCAAGCGATGACATTCCTTACACATGTTGTACATCGACTTGAACGACATCTCGTGCAGCAACGTGCCCGAGACGATCAAATCGAAATGCCCGTCCGGGAAATCGGTCTGCTCGCCGTTCTGCGTCGCAAAGTGCACCGGCACACCCTGCAATTCGGCGCGGGCATGGGCATAGCGCATCAACCCTGGACCAATGTCGATGCCGTGGACCTCGGCCTCCGGAAAGAACGCCTTCGCCGCAAGGGTACTGCCGCCCGTATTGCAGCCAATATCAAGAATGCGGCGGGGTTTCAGATTCGGATAGGTCGCACAGAGATCTTCGAACAGGTAATGAATTGCCTTGTTGCCCTTGGCCACCACGCCTTGCCCGCGTGCATAGATGCGGCCGGCCCCTTCGCAAAACGCGCCCGCCGTCACGTCGTCGTCCGACAGGTTCAGATCGTAGCCACCCGGTTGCCCGTGAATATGAACATCGGCGACATAGCGCGGCGCGGCGAAGTCGGGCACAACCCTGAGGCTGCCCTTGGCCCGGGCCTTGGGTTTTGCCGACGCGCGGAGGTCGGCGTCAAGTCGGTGGATTTCCTCGCCGATCGTATCCCACATTAATTCTTGGGACGTCGACCAAAGCGACGCCCAAGATTGCCAGATCGGTTCTTTCGCCATCGCTTTGCGAATTTCGTGACGATCCTTTGGCGGTCGCCCTAGGTCCATGCGCAGTTTCGGCGCGGCACTCGTTTCGTAGACATCGCGTAACAGCGGCCCCAGGCCAGTATTGATATGAAGCTTAAGCGCCAGGACAAAGGATTCCCGCGACGATTCGTCGTGCAGGATATCGAGGTCCAAAAATCCGGTCATGTTGCCTCATCGCGTTGTTCGTGGACCGACTATATCGGACCCCGCGGGGCGAAGTCAGCCGCAGCGTAGGCCTGGCTACCAGACACCGCCGAGCGACGCCACCCTGGCGACTTTGGTCCGCAAAACTCCGTCATGACCGAGCCGAAACAAGGCATTGGCGGGCATTCCCCGATCCGCCATTTGCGCGGGGGCTTGCCGGTGGGTCAGAACGTAGGTCTCCTCCTCCAAAGTTACATGAAGCTGCATGAAACAGGCTTCCGGAATCTCGGGGTGATGAACCACGACAAGGGCGAGTTGCGCAGAGTCGAACCCGAGCGAGCGGAGCAAGAAATACTTTGCCAAGGCGAAATCCTCACTATCGCCGGCCCGCCGATTCATCAGTTCGGTCAACGTCGCCCAGTAATCCGCCACCCCATAGGTTTCTATGTCGGGCGCGTAGGGAATAGAGTTGATCAAACTGTTGACCAGTTCGATTTGCTCGTGCGGCGGCAAACCGTTCAGGCCTTCAAGGTACCCCCGGACCCGCGGCGGGAAACAGGTATCCCCACGAAGACCAACGCAGGCGACGTCCTGGGCCTGATGACGCTGCGCCGTTGTATCCCAGCGATCGATCATCATGCTGACCGACGCGACGAACGATTCACCGGCGCCGATCGAGCGTTGAGAGAACCCGACAATTGAAACAACGCAAAGCGTTGCAGCAAGAAACGTCCGCAACATTACCCGGTCACTTAACGCAAATTGTGACACGGACGGTTTCTCCGCCGTTCGTAAGGTTTTGGGATTTCAAGTGCAGTTCGGTGTGACCGGAGTCGACCAACGCCACCTGTCGAACATACTCCAGAGTCGCCGGACGGCGGCCCGGTTGGGGAGCAACGACATCGGCAACGATGTCGTAGTCCGCCGATTCGCGAATGCGCGCGACCGGAACGACTTCACTGCCGTCCGGTAGTGCGATGATGCGCCCGCTGCCGTGGAGAACCGGTGCAGGCCTGACAAAGCCAGATATCGTCAAGGCCTTCGCTTCGGCTATGGGTCCTGCTTGGGCCGAACCGCCAAATCCCAACAATACCGCGGCAATCCCCGCGATCGTCCGCAACCCAATAAGTGCTCTTACGCGTTTACTCATTTGCTTTCCCCTTTGTACGGTGGAAAACCTAGAGAGGCGGCGTAACGCCAAGCGGTCGCCAATGTTCTAATTGGTAACTGCTCTGTAATTTGGACCTGGAGCCGATGAACCACACGATACTAGTGATCGATGACGACGACGCGGTGCGCCTGACCCTGGATCGCTTTCTGACTCACCACGGGTTCACGCCCGCCCTAGCCGCAGATGGTGAGTCTGGCTTGGCACGCCTCGATGAAGGTCAGATCGATCTGGTAATTCTCGACCTCAACCTGCCGGGCATGGACGGCCTGGATATCGCCCGGGAAATACGATCCCGCGGCGACACCCCGATTATCATGCTCACCGGTCGCACCGACGAAATCGACCGTATCGTCGGCTTGGAAATCGGCGCTGACGACTACCTCGCAAAACCGTTCAACGCGAGGGAACTCGTCGCACGTATTCGCGCCGTGCTAAAACGCGCGACCGCGCCAAGCGCGGCGCAGTCCGCTACCGCGACGGTTATCCCGGTGACGGCGTTCGGTACATGGCGGGTCGATCATGACAGGCGCACCATCCAAAACGACAACGGCCGCGTTGAACGCCTGACCTACGGCGAGTACGACCTTCTACTGGTGTTTTTGCAGCACCCGAATCGCCTTCTCACGCGGGACCAACTTCTGGACCTTTCCCGCAATCGAGAATTGGAGGCCTTCGATCGAAGTGTGGACATTCAGGTCAGCCGATTGCGCAAAAAGATCGAGGAAGATGCAAAAGCGCCGCACTTCATCGTCACCGTGCGCGGCGCCGGCTATCGGTTTTCCACAAACCCGGAAGCCTAGCGTTACACAAACGTTACACACTTCGAAACAGCGACATTTCTCCGTTACCGCCGCGCCCGATACTCCATAGTCAGGAATTAGGTACGCAACCAGACAACGGAGGTCGGCATGAAAGGTATTGTTTTTTCCGAGTTTCTCGAAATGGTCGAGGATCGTTTCTCCCCGGAAGTCGCCGATCGCATTCTCTCGCGATCCGCGTTGAAGCAAGCTGACGGCTCCTATACGCGCGTCGGTACCTACCACCACGGCGACCTCGTTTCTCTAGTGATATCGCTGAGTCAGGAATCCGGCGTCGACGTCCCGGATCTCATTAAGGCTTTTGGCCACTATCTTTTCGGCCGTTTCGTTGCCGAGTATCCGGGTCAGTTTGAAGGCATTGCGAGCGCGACGGACTTTCTGAAACGCGTCCATGATTACGTTCACGTCGACGTCAAGAAGCTCTACCCCGATGCGGAATTGCCCACCTTCGGTTGGGAGAATGGCGGCGATCGTCCGTTCACCCTAATTTACACGTCCAGCCGCCCCTTCGCCGACCTTGCCGAAGGACTCATCCAGGGCTGCATCGAGCATTACGGCGAGAGCTATACCATCGAACGGGAAGACCTCAATCCAGATGGAAGCGCGGCGCGCTTTTCGCTCGTTCCCGCCCCCGTCGCATGACCGACGCCGCTCTCTATGAACGGCGGCTAGAGCGGGAACGGGCCGCGCGGAAGGCGGCCGAGCGCCTACTCGAGGAGAAATCCCTCGAGGTTTACGAAGCCAACCAGAAATTAAAGCGATCGCTCGAACGCACCGAACGGCGTGAAGCCTTGATCAAGAACGTGTTGGACAACGTGATCGACGGAGTCATCACGCTCGACCGCCAGGGTGCCATCCGCGTCTTCAGTCTTTCGGCCACACGAATATTCGGCGTATCGGCCCAAGAGGCCAATGGAAAACCGATCGCAGCGTTCCTACCTGCGTTCGATATCCAGCACGCGACCTCTCTGTTTGCGGGATTGGTCCTGCGAAACGAATTCAACGAACTCTCGCTCGGCGGATTCGAGACATCGGGCGTGCGCGCAGACGGCGAAGAATTTCCCGTTGAAGCGGCCGCGACGCAGTTCGATTTCGCCGAAACTCGAACGATCGTCCTGTCGGTGCGAGACCTCACCCGCCAAAAGGAAGAGCAAGCCGAACGCCAGAACCTTGAGGGACAACTACGCCATCTTCAAAAGATGGAATCGCTTGGAACGCTAGCGGGCGGCGTTGCGCATGAGTTCAACAACATGCTTGTCCCCATTATCACGTTGACCGAGATGAGCCGAGACGACCTCGAGGAAGAGTCTCAGGCGCACGAGAATCTTGGCCACGTCCTCGACGCCGCCGCACGTGCGCGTAGCCTCATCGCCAAGGTATTGAGCTTCAGCCGCAAGAAGGACGCCAACATTGAACCCGTCGACATCGCCGATGTTCTGGCCGATGCCGGCAGCCTGCTGCGATCGACGCTACCGTCAACCACGACGCTGGACGTCGCCGCAACCCAACAAGAAATGACTGTTCTGGGCGATCGGACCGAACTCGGACAGATTCTTATGAACCTCGTCGGGAACGCGAGCGCCGCGCTAGACGGATGCGAAGGAACCGTTCGGGTCCGCGCGGATGTCGTGGACGTCAAGATCGGCTCTCGATTCTACCGCCTGGGCGCCAAATCCGACCATTACGTTCGAGTGGTTGTCGCCGACACGGGCTCGGGTATGGACGAGAAGACAGTCGCACGCATATTCGATCCGTTCTTCACGACCAAAGCAGTGGGGCAAGGAACCGGGTTAGGTCTTTCGGTCGTCCACGCGATCGTGGAGCGATCGAGAGGACTCATCGATGTTACAAGCACCGTCGGCCAAGGAACCGAGTTCACTATCCTCCTCCCGGTGCTCGATCAGACAGACGAAACCGAGCGGCTAAAGTCCGCGTAACGCGACGAGGTAACCCCCATGGCACGTATCTTGGTTATTGACGACGAAGACTTGGTTCGATTGACGATTCGCCAGGCGCTGAAAAAGGTGGGTCACGAAATCGTCGAGGCCGACAACGGGGTTGTCGGCCTAACCCTTTTCGAAGAGGGCGGTTTCGACTTGGTTTTCTGTGACATCATCATGCCCAAGAAAGAAGGCATCCAAACGATCATCGACATCCGAAAGATCGACCGCGACGTCCCGATCGTCGCGATGTCGGGTGGCGGACGCACCAGGAACACCGACTTTCTCGAAGCCGCGACAACCTTGGGTGCGAACCAGACTATGCCCAAACCGTTCGACAGAGCGCAGTTGCTAGCCATTACGGCGTCCTTCCTGCCCAACGCCGCGTAACACGTGCGTAACGGTGCGCCGCAGATTTGACATTAACGGGTTACCGGTCTGTCTGAAAATAGCTCCATAAAGGAGAAGTCTCATGGCAGACATTGAATCGATTACCGAAAACGCCCACGAATTTCTTCCGATGTGGAACACTGCGGAAAAGATCGTCACCGGCTACATCTGCACGCCAAAAGAAAGCGAGACCGTCAGCTTCCGCAACGACATGCAGGCGATGATTACCGCCTTGACGGCGCTAGAGCGCTCCAATCGTTCGCCGTCGCCGCCGTTGATCGCGACTCCGATTCACATGTCCAATCTCAGATCTGGCGATAACCTGGCGCACTTCAAACGACTGGGCATGCAATTCAACGCAAGGATCCATGAACGTTTAGTCGTTGAGGTCGTTATGGCAGACGACCCCGCCTCGGTACAAGAAATCCACGACATTGTTGATGTGGCTCGGCAGACTTGCCGCACCGTCCTACTGCGAGCGCCGAGCGACTACCCAGATATCGAAGCGCTTGATGAAATCAATGCCTATGCGATTGGAACCCGTTTGGATCGCCAACGCCACCCCGACTATTTCGGCCACTTCGAGCGTTTCGCCGAGCAAACCGAGAGCGCCGGTCTGCGGTCCTATGCCTTGGGCCTCGATACCATGCCAGCGCTCACCGCGGCGATCTGCGCAGGTTTCGGTCACGTCGACGGACCTGCCATTCCGCAAATCGGCGCCCAAGAAGTCACCTACCCGCTCTCGGTGCCCGATCTCTATGCGGACGCGGATCGACGCAAGCCCTCCCGGCTACCCGTTGCCCATCAACGGCAGGTTGTCGCGGCGGACATGCGGTAAACGCGACGCCGCGTTTAGCCTAGGTTTCGACGAGATCACGAAATCACCCCTCTACCGCGGGAGACCTGGGCCGGCCGTATGCCTCAAACGGCGGTACGCGCGTGGTGCAGGGGGCCGTCGGGTCGAACCCTTCTTCTTTTTCCGATTCTGACCCATTATGGCGGTCGCAACTTTTGCGCCGCGCAGGCGGCTCAGTCACAAATAGACCGGGGTACGACATGGACGAAAGCGCGATCTACAAGAAACAAGGCATGGGCAACGCGCTAGGGTTCGGCAAGAAAGCCGCGCTCGTCGTGGTGGACTTCGTCAACGGTTTCAATGACCCGGAGGTCTTTGGCGGGGGCAATATTCCTGATGCCATCGAAGCGACCAAGGGGTTGCTCGAAGCCGCCCGACGCAACAACGTGCCGGTCGCTTTCACGCGGATCATCTATCAGAAGGACGGCAGCAACGCAGGGGTTTTTGCCGAGAAGGCGCCCAAACTGAAGACTCTCACAAACGACAATCCGCTCAGCCAAGTGGTCCCCGAACTGGAACCGCGCGAGGGCGAGTACATCGTCGATAAGACCGAAGCATCGTCCTTCCACGGCACGGGCTTTGGCGCGTGGCTTACGTATCACCATGTCGATACGCTGATCGTGACCGGCGCGACGACAAGCGGGTGCGTGCGCGCGACGGTGGTCGATGCCTGCGCCCACAACTATCGCCCCATCGTACCTCGCGATTGCGTCGGGGACCGGGCTATCGGGCCGCACGACGCCAGCTTGTTCGACATGGGCCAAAAATATGCCGATGTTATCGCGAGCAACGAAGTCATTGCCGAACTTGAGCGACTCGGCAAGCAAGGCTAGACACGGGCAGTGTCTCCCTTCCTCGTCGGTCACGCGAAGGGCGAACATTGGCGGGCGGCAAGCCGCGAGGCGACGCGCCAACTAGGAAAACTTCCGTCCGACGCCAACATCGGTTTCGTCTATGTCTCCCAGGAGGCCGGTGCGAATCTGAGCGATATCGTTCGCAACCTCCAGTTCGAGACAGGTATACAAAATTGGGTTGGCGCGGCGGGCATCGGCATCTGCGGCGGTTCTAGCGAGTATTTCGGCGAACCCGCGGTCGCGCTCCTGGTCGGCGCGTTCGACCCGACCGCATTCAAACTATTTGACACAGAGAAAGGCGACCCTGCCGACTGGACCGCACCCGGTGCCAGTGAAGCATTGGGCGGCGGCTTTGCGCTCGTCCACGGCGACCCAGGCAATCGCGACGTCCTGCGTCTGCTTCCGTTCTTTGCCGAATCCAGCGGCGCCTTTCTGGCTGGCGGGCTGACGGCACCCGATGTCCGGCCGGGGCAGGTCGCGGGTAGCCTGGCGTCGGACGGATTGTCCGGCATTCTGTTTTCACCCGAGGTGGCCGTAGCGACCGCCGTCTCCCAGGGCTGTATCCCATCGGGTCCCATTCGTCGCATCACGGCGTGCGTTCGTAACGTCGCTGTGACAATCGACGACCGTCCGGCCCTCGACATGTTGTTTGCCGATGCCGGCGACGCCTATCGCGGCAACTTGAGAGCCGCGGCCGGCAAGGTTTTCGTCGCGTTTCCGGTCGACGGCTCCGACCAAGCCGACTATGTCGTGCGCAACATTGTCGGCGCCGACGAGGCACAAGGCGTCATCGGTATCGGCGCGACACTGGCATCCGGGCAACCCATCCTTTTTTGCAGGCGCGACGCAGACACTGCGCGCCAAGACCTACGGATTCAACTGGTAAAGCTTAAGGAACGGTTGCGACAAGCGCCGCGCGGCGCGATCTACAGTTCCTGCGTCGGGCGCGGACCCCACCTTTTCGATCCCGACGAAGAGGTGGCGATCGTCCAAGAAGTTCTGGGCGAGATCCCCTTGATCGGCTTCTTCGGTTCCGGAGAGATTTCCAACGACCGCCTCTACACGCAAACCGGCGTATTGACCGTCTTCCTTTAGATCGACTTGCTTAGTTTAGGCTCAAGATGCTGCTTGGGCGTTAGTCGACGTCGCCACAAACGTGGCGGCTTCCCGGATGACGTTTACCCCGGCGCCGGGCCGCGGTGCATTCTCGGCAATGTACCGACGCCATGCCCGCGCGCCCGGGACGCCTTGGAACAGACCAATCAGATGGCGCGCCATCGTGTTCAGACGCACGCCCTTCTCCAGTTCGCGTTCGACATAGGGCAGGAAGGAGTCGATCGCCGCGGCAATGTCGGTTCGCCCGCCGGAATCGCCGAACATTAACTCGTCCGCTGCGGCCAAAAGAGACATGTTCTGGTAGGCGGCGCGACCCATCATGACTCCATCCACCCGACGCAGATGGTCGCGGCCCTCTTCCAGCGAGGCAATCCCGCCATTGATAATCACCTCCAGCGCGGGGCGATCCTCCTTGAGTTGGTAGACGTAGTCGTACTTCAGCGGCGGTATTTCGCGATTCTCCTTTGGGCTGAGCCCGCTCAAGATCGCCTTGCGCGCGTGAACCACAAACGTTTTGCAGCCGCCGTCCTGCGCGACACGATCGACAAAGTCGCGGAAGGGCCCGTAGCCGTCTTGATCGTCGATACCGATGCGACACTTCACGGTGACCGGCAGGGCGACGCGATCGCGCATCGCCCGAACGCATTCGGCAACCAACGCCGGCTCAGCCATCAGGCACGCGCCAAAACGAGCGTTTTGCACCCGGTCGCTCGGACAGCCGACATTGAGGTTGATCTCGTCGTACCCGAAGGCCGCGCCGATTTCGGCGCTGTCCGCGAGGGCAGACGGATCGCTGCCCCCCAACTGAAGCGCGACGGGTTGCTCGGTCGGATCGAAGGCAAGATGCCGTTGCCGGTCGCCATATACGATCGCGCCGGTTGTCACCATCTCGGTGTAAAGCAGCGTGCGACGCGAGAGCAGCCGCATAAACGCCCGGCAATGTCGGTCCGTCCGTTCCATCATCGGTGCGACAGAAAAGGTGCGATCCAAGACAGGCACTATGGCGTTCCGGCGTAAATCGCGAGGGTCATACTGATCCGGCACAGCGGTTCACCGCTCTCGGCCCGCCACGCATTGAAAGCGTCTTGCGCGATCTTGCGATCCTTCTTGCCCTTGAACGCACTCTCTGCGACCCCGACTTCGTTCAATGCGCGGACGACGTCGGGCGACAGCATAAAGGTGTCCTTGCCGACCCAACGCAGGAACATCGATCCCGACGCCCCGCCCAGCTGCGAAAAGCGCTTATGCAGAAAATCCCACAGTCCGGTGATGTCATCGACCGGCCAGTTGGCCAACCAATTCGCGAAACTTCCGTGCTCCGTCGCGAGCGCTACCATCGCGATGGCGTTTGACCGCGTTGCGGAAATTTTTCCCCAATGGCGGATTATACGGGTGTCTTTCATCAGCGCTTCAAGATCCTCGTCCGAAATAGCGCTGACACGGGTCGGAGAAAACCCATGAAACACCTCCTCGAATGCCGGCCACTTATCGCGCACCATGTTGTGCTTGAGGCCAGCGGAGAATACACGCAGCGACATTGTAGAGAGATAGCGGTCGTCTCCGACCTTGCGAAGCGCCGCCGCCGTATTTGGCGTCGGCAACCGCGCTTCAAGCGCCGTGGCACCGCCAGCTTTCCTTTCGGCCCTCTTCCGAATATCGGTAAACCGCTTCACAAGCCCACCAGCTCCTTACTCATGTCCCAGAGACGATCCTGGGCGGCCCGATCGTAACTGAATCGGTTCGACGGCACCGCGCGGCGCGCATCGAAATATGATCCGGTCTGGCCCTCGACCTCCGGCGCGCAAGCGAGATGAACACTGGTTTCGGCGCCTTCGGCAACCGAAATGGCATTGCCGAAGCGCATGGCGAGCGCAACCCCGGTCCGCGCGATGAACCCATTGTTTCGTCCAAAATGGGACCGAACGAAGCCGGGATGCAAACAATTTGCCGTCACGGCGGTACCGTCCAACCGACGGGCAAGCGCATAGGTAAACATCACGTTGGCCAACTTCGACCGCGCATAGGCTTTCCACGCACCGTATCCGCGCTTCAATTCGAGGTCATTGAAGTCAAGAGCAGCGCGACGATGAGCGATCGAGGCGACGTTGACGATCCGGGCGGCTCCACTGACCTTGAGAAGATCTGTCAATTCATGGGTCAGCAGGAAGTAGTTCAAATGATTCAGAGCGAACGTCATTTCGATTCCGTCAGCGGTCTCCTCGCGGCGAAAAAGAATGGCCCCAGCGTTGTTGACCAGCACGTCGAGCCGCTCCACCCGTTCCTTGACCGAAGCCGCAAGGTCTCGCACCTGGCTCTGCGACGACAGATCGGCCTGCAGGAATTCGACGGCCGCGTTCTCGGTTTGCCGCACGATATCGGCAACCGCCGCCGCCCCCCTTTCGGCGTTGCGCCCAACGATCAGAACCCGCGCGCCGCGCGCCGCGATGCGAAGCGCAGTTTCCTTACCGATCCCGTCGGTCGCGCCGGTCACCAACACGGTCATGTTCTTCATCGGCCCTGACCCTTTGACGCGTCAACTGCGCGGTATAGCCGCTTTGCTTCGGTCACGTCCGCACTGTCCTCTCCCGCCACCGCCGCAAGCACGGCCCCAAGGCGGTCGTGGACTTCCGCGCCGCGTCCCTGCCCGCCCAGCAGTTGCGCAAGTCGCGCGAGGGCATGCAGCTCTTCGCCGGTCGCGCCGTGCGTCGCGGCATCCGACGCCGCCGCCATATAGTCCTCCTCGGCCGCAGTGTCATCACCCAGGGCGCGGTGGGCATCGCCCCGCACGACAAGGGCGATTGGGCGAAACTGTGTTTGCGGACCCGCATCGATTTGCTCGACTGCCTCACCAACAAGCTTCAAGCCGTCGGTCGCCCGCCCGACGGCAACAAGTGCCTCGGCATGACGCACCTGGAACCAGGGCGTTGCCAGGCCGTAGCCGCCGCCCGACCACAGCGCAACGCCTTCGTCGAGATCGGCGAGGCCTGCGGTGTGGTCGCCGGTCATCGCCCTGGACCACCCACGGCACAACAGCGCAATCGCGAGATACGGGGCGAACCCTTGGGCGCGCGCAACGTCGATCGCCTCGGATGTCCAGTCCAACATCCCTTTGTGATCGCCCAGGTAAAAATAGGTCGCGGCGCCTACGCCCAGCGCGTGGGACAGCGGAAACGGATGGTTGAGCGCCCGTGCGAGATCGACCGCGCTTGCGAGATCGCGCCTCGCCTCTCCAAGACGCCCCATTGCCGCCACGCACAGCGCGCGGTAGTTCCATGCGCCGACGCCGAACTCAATCGCGAAGGTCAACGCGAGCGACGCATGTTGCCCCGGATCGTATGCAGCCAGGACAGCATCGAGGTGCTCTAAGCAGGCCTCGTTCTCGCCCAAGAAATATTTGACCAAACCGACGGCGTAGTGAGCGACCACCAGCGACAGCGGGTCCTGCGCTGCGTTGGCTTGGGCAAGCAAATCATCCGCTCTGCGGGCGGCCGCCGCGATGTCGCCGCGCGCCCATACCACAGCGAACAATCCATAGAGAACCGGCAACACATGTTCGTTCGCACCGAGTTCCCGCGCCAGTTCGAACGCCCGCGCATAGTTCTGTTCGACCTCGCGCGCGCCTAATCCCTTGAGCGCGCGCAGCGGAAACACCAGCGTCATTCGGAGATCGAGTTCGACCTGGTTGCGGAGCGATGGATTTTCCACTTTAGCCGCAGCCCCAAGACCGGATTCAAGTTGGGCCAGTGCTTCGTGCATCGACGACTGCAGCGCGCCAACGAGACCGGCTTTTTGTTAGTAGCGAGCCGATTCGGCGAAAAGGCCGGCCTCCAGGCAATGGCGTCCGAGCACGCCGGGTTCGGTATCCGTCTTGTCGGGGAACTTGGTTTCCAAAGCGGTTACGATCCGGCTATGCAGATGTTGTCGGCGCCGGCGCAGCAACGAATCGTAAGCGGCGTCCTGGACCAGCGCATGCTTGAACATATAGCTCGCTTTGGGCGGCGCGCCTTCGTCGTAGACAATTTCCGCATCGCGCAGGCGTGCCAGCGCATCTTGCAGTTCATGATCAGTCAGGTCCGTCACGGCGGCGATCAATTCATAGTCGAATTGACGCCCAATGGCGGCGCCGATTTGGGCGATCTCTTTCGCCGTCGGCAGACGATCGAGACGCGCCATTAGCGAATCGTGCAACGTCGTCGGAATGGCGAGCGGCGGTAGCGGCCCGACCAGCGCGAAGGAATCGCCGCGGTCTTCGAGCAGCCCGGATTCAACGATGTTCCGCGTTAGCTCCTCAAGGAACAGCGGCACACCGTCGGCCTTGGCGATGATTGTCGTGACGATCGCGTCGGGCAACCGCTTGCCGCCGGTTGCTGCCGCGATCACCAGCGTCGCCTGCTCGCTTGCCAGGCGCTGAAGATGGAGGACCGCCAAAAAGTCGATGCTGGGCCAGGCAGGCGAGAACTCCGGCCGCGCCGTCACCAATAGCAAGCAGGCGCGCCGCTTGAGCGACCGTAGCGCCAACGCCAGCAGTTCGAGCGAGGTCTGATCCGCCCAGTGCGCATCGTCGAACACGACCAGGGTCGGCGATCCCACTTCTCCGCCGAGAAGTAGATCGACCAAGGTCTCAAGGGTGCGTTGCTTGAGGGCTTGGGCACTTAGGCCGTGGGGCGGATAGCGATCACCCACCGGAATCGAGAATAACGCCGCCACAATAGGCGCTACCGCCATTGCGTCGCGCGGCGTGAGAAAGGCCTCTATCCGGTCCAGCCGCCGGTCCGGGGTGTCCTCGTCCTGGAACGCCAGCAGACGCGCCACCGCCTGCGTGACCGGGTACAGCGGGTGCTGCGTGTGATAACCCGAACAACTCAGGTGAACGATCGACGCCGCCTCCACGGTAGCGACGTCCTTAATGGCCTGCACCAGGCGCGACTTACCAATGCCGGCTTCGCCGGATACCAAAACCGCCTGTCCCACGCCCGCGGTCGCGCGGGTCCAGCGTTCGCGGATTAGCTCGCGTTCTTCGTCGCGACCAACAAGGTCACCGCGCGCTTGTGCGTCGAAACGGTCGTCCGACGCGACGGCAGCGGCGACACCCCATGCGCGGACCGGCTTGTCGATTCCCTTCAAACTGTGCTCGCCCAGATCGTCGAACACGAACCGGTCCTTTACCAAGCGACGGGTTTCAGGACTGATCACCATCGTATTCGGCTTTGCCAAGGATTGGAGGCGCGCGGCGAGATTGGGCGTCTCCCCCAGCACCGCGCTTTCCTCGGACGCCCCTTCCCCAATGATATCGCCAACGATCACGACGCCAGTCGCGACGCCGATACGAACCTGTAGATCGAGTCCCGGTCGTGGCCGCAATGCGCCCACCGCCTTGATCACGTCAATGCCGGTATGGAGCGCCCGATCGCCATCGTCCTCGTGCGCTTGCGGGTAGCCAAAGTAAATCAAAATGCCGTCGCCCATATACCGCGCGATGAAGCCACCATACGCTGCGACCACATCTCTACAGGTATCCTGGTAGACACCGATCACCTCCCGCAGGTCTTCGACATCGAGCTTGGTCGACAACGCGGTAGAACCGACCAGATCGCAGAACATCACGGTCAATTGGCGCCGCTCCGCGCCGGCATTTGCGTCGCGCGGCACGGTCGCGGGCCGTTGGCTATCGCCCTGCGCACCTTCCCGCAGCGCGGCAACCGCTTTGAGGAATTTTTTTCGGTGCCCAAGACTGAGGCCGAGCTCCCGAAGGTCGTCGTCGTTGAGTTCCGGCGCGACTTCGAGATCGACGTCGTTGGCGGCAAACGCTTCCGCGTACTGCCCGAGGCCAATTGTCTCTAGCCAATCTCCTATGACGGGGGTCTCGGTCATTGCGCGTCTGCGATCCTTCGCGCCACCTCGGGCCGGTCGGAACCTATCACAACCCGGTATCGCTCCGTAGTCGTGCGCTTGCCGCCACGTCGCGAGTCGTTTGGCGCAATGGGCCCGGCCGCGGCGCATCTCGCAAGGTTGTGAACCAGTGCGCCGGAGGAGACCGCCCCGCCGACCTTGCCCAGGTCAGCGACCGGAGAAAGTCTTCGGCAGCGCCATCGAGGGTCTCCGGAATCGAATAGCCATTCAGGATGCCCCAGATGCCCGACCAGCACCGCGCGACGCTCCAGGGATTGTACCCGCCGCCACCGACCACAAGGCAGCGCGGCACCATTGGGACGACCGCCCGCACGACGTCCCAAATCGCATTATTCGACAGCTCGAGTTTGGAGAGGGGATCTTCGATGAGTGCATCTGCGCCGGTTTGCAAGAAGAGCACCTGAGGTTGGAAGCCTTCGATGATCGGAATCACGACCTCGTCGAGCAGGTAGGCCATCTCCGTGTCGTTGAAGCCCGGTTCGACCGGGAGGTTGAGCGCCGAGCCGCCGGCGGTATCGTGGGCCGGACCGGTATTCGGCCAACGTCCGGCTTCATGGATCGAAACGGTCAGTACCCTCGGGTCGCCGTGGAAGGCGTCCTGAACGCCGTCGCAGTGATGCGCATCGACGTCGAGATAGAGGACACGCTCAACCCCGCTCTCAAGGAATGCCAATAGGCCGATCGCCGGATCGTTCAAATAGCAAAAGCCGCTCGCATGCCCCGGTCTGCCATGATGGGTCCCCCCTGCCGGGCTGTAGACAACGCCCGCCTCGGCTGTGAGCAGTTCGACGGCGGTGAGCGTGGCACCACACGCAGTTGCGGGACGGCTGAAGATTTCCCGAAAAATCGGATTGCCGTTTAGTCCGATATTGTAGCGGCGGCGCTCTTCGAGCGAGAGCGTCTCGCCTTGCTCGGCCCGAATCAGCGCCTCGACATAATCGGGGCGATGGAAGACCTGCAGCTCCTCCCGTGTCGCCACGCGACTCTCGACATAGCGCGACTCGTCCATCCAACCCAGTGCCCGACACAGGTCCATGACCGCGGACACCCGGGGAATCGCCAGAGGGTGCTTATCGCCGTAGCGCGACCGGCGATAAATCTCGCTACCGATGAAGACCGGCGGGCGGGTCACCGCAACACCGCGGTCCTGCGACGCCAAATAGCAAGGCGCGGACTTGCCAAACGCTCAAGCAAATTTTTCTCCGGCGCGAACGCTCGCGGCGAGACGATTTTCCGGCGGCGCAAGAGGACACACCCATGACAGCGCATAGGCGCACGACGGCTGGTAAGCGAAATTGAAGTCTAAGACGAGTCGGCCCTCGTAGGCCCCTAAATCGGCTCCCTTAATGGTGTCGAGAAGGTAACGCCCCCCACCGTAAGTGTCGGCGCCGTTTGTCGCGTCGGCGAATGGCAGGAAGATGCCGCCGCCATAGCCTTCGATCCAAAACAGAGTCAGCTCGTTGCCCCACCAATCAGCAAGCCCAACAGTTTTTGCGAAGGGCCGCATCCTGAGACTGCCGTCATCGCCAATCGCGACCTCGGCGGTCGCCGCACCGCGGATCGCTCTTAGATCAACGCTGCGGCGCGCATGCGGGTCGTAGGGAAAACACCGAAACGTCCAATTGGCTCGGTCGCAATTTCGCCGAATCGGCGATTGCGGATGCGTGCGGAAAAGGCTCTCACGCCCGGTCCGCCAAACCTCATGCGCTGCGCTTGGCTTGGCAGTCGCGCGTACCGTCGCATACAGGTCGAAGACACAGCGGCGCCAATCCGCAATCTCAAATTCGCCAATTGGCATCGGTGTCTTTTTCGCTCCTGCGATTCGTGCCATAACCACGGCTTACAGAAAGCCGTGGAGAAAAACATGCCAACGCCGGACGAAGTTCGCAAAGCGCTAGAAGTCATTTTCGCAGCCGATTCAGAGATTTACCAGTCGCGGGGTTTCCAACGCCGCATCGGTTACGGCAAGCGCCCCGCGCTGATCCATATCGACTTGGCGAACGGCTGGACCCGCCCGGGCAACCCCTTTTCGTGCGATGGCATGGACGTCATCATCCCTGCCGTTCAGCGCCTGAATGAAGCCGCACGGAAGAAACGAGTGCCGATCGTCTACACGACGACCGCCTACAACGTCACCGAGTCGGTCAACACCGACATGGGCCTGTGGCACCTGAAGATCCCGACGGAAGTACTCAATCTGTCCAAGAAAGAAGATGTCGCGATCGACGACCGCATCGCGCCGGCGCCGGGCGATCAGGTCATCGTCAAGAAACGGGCAAGCGGTTTTCACGGCACCTACCTGTCGAGCTTCCTCAAAGCCAACGGCATCGACACAGTGATCATCACCGGCGTCACGATGGCCGGATGCGTGCGCCACACGACCGAGGATGCCATCGCGGAAGGCTTCCGCCCGATCGTCGTGCGCGAGGCCGTCGGCGACCGCGTTCCGGGGGTTGTCGAGTGGAACCTGTTCGATATCGATTCAAAGTTCGGCGATGTCGAGTCCGTTGACGATGTCGTCAAATATCTCGATGGTATCGAACCCTATCCGATCCCCAACGCTTAGCGCTTAGGGGTGCGCCTGGGCAGCCGACTCATAGAGCGACCACACCAGCGCGGCGCCCATCCCAAAGGTTGCCTTGTCTTGGAAAAGTGGGCCATCGACATTTTCGGCGCCACCGTGGGATTCTGCGCGAAACGCCCTCAGTAAGTTCAACCGGTCGCCTAGCGACTTGACGAACGACAATTGGGTTGCGCTCCAAGATAGCCAGCCTTGGCATCGAAAGCAGGGCGGGCAGCGGTCGCGAAGCGCGGTTCGACTTTGGTAAAAATAGTCCATGAGATCTTCGCTCGCGAAGGTTACCCCCGCCGACACTTTCACCTCCAGATCCTGCTGGAGAACGTTCTCATGCTCGCGATCCAGAATCTCAAAGTCTCGCCACGCAGAACCGTGTCCGAGAGAAACTCGATGGCCGCGAAATAGGCGAAAAGAAGATAAGCGTATTCTCGGCGCAGTACGGTGCGCCACGAAAACAGCATGTCCGGCCGCCGCCAAGGGGGGCAACGATCAAGGGAAGAAAGCTCCGCCACCGGAACTATCAGGCACCTTGCTTTTCGAAGGTCTCTTTCAGCATCGCGCCATTTCCTGGACGGCATTGGGGGGCGCTCTAAGGCGACCGCAATCGAGATCGTCGGGGTTGCGGCGATTTGCCCGCGCCCGCCGGTCGCGACAAAATGACCGGCACCGCCCCGCTTGGCCGGACCATTCGAAGGAACTCCCATGACAGTCACCATCTTCCACAATCCGCGGTGCAGTAAATCGCGCCAGACCCTCGCTCTCCTCCAAGAGCGGGGCGTAAAGCCACAGATTGTCGAGTACCTGAAGACGCCGCCCAGCGCCGCCGATCTGAAAGACATCCTCGCGAAGCTCGGAATGGAGCCGCGCGATTTGATGCGCAAGAAAGAGCCGCCCTACGCCGAGCTTGGATTGGCCGGCACGGACAAGACCCCGGCGGCCCTTATCGCGGCAATGGTCGCCAACCCGGTCCTGATTGAACGGCCGATCGTGCTGGCTGGGGGTAAAGCCGCCATCGGTCGCCCGCCGGAGGACGTTCTGAAAATCCTCTAGGGACGGAACGCAAAGAGCGTGATTGGGCCTACTCCCACTCCACGCCCGGTAGCGCCCGCAACCGCTCCTCGGAATCGGTGCGGTCGCGATAGGGTGCCGGATTGGCGCGGCCGACGCCCGATTTCGCCCCGGCCTTTTCCGACGCTGCGACGATCGTCGCCGCCCGTTCCCGCGGTAGCACAACGACGCCATCGATATCCCCAAGCACGATATCACCCGGATTCACGATCACGCCGCCGCAGGCGACCGGTCCGTTGAGCCAGCCTGGCCGATCCTGCCCGGTCGTGATAGGTGCGGTCCCTCGGGCGAAAACCGGAATGCTCTCACGATCGATCAACAAATCCGCCGTGAGCGCCATGCCGTCCAGGACGATCCCGGCGCACCCGGCTTCCCTTGCTGCCCCCGCCATCGACGCTCCCCAACACGCAACATCGGTGCGCCCGCCGCCGTCGACGACGAGGATATCGCCGGGTCGAACATATTTGGCAGCAACGTAACCCATCAGCAAATCCTCGCTGAACTCGGAACGAACGGTGAAGGCCGGGCCACACAGGCGCCATTTTCGCTGGAGCGGCTTGATGGCGGTGTCGACGATCTGCCGCGGTCCAGCGAAGCCGCCCGTCACCGCAACGAACGTTTGCGACGCGCGTCGGACAAGATCGGCCGGCGGGCGTTCGAAATCGGTTACCACGCGATAGGTCATAGCGTCCTCCTTAGGGCCGATCATACAACAACCGGGCCCTTCGTATGGACCGCGTTGCCCCGCATGCTAGGATTGCGGAAATCATCGAAGGTCCAAGGCATTGCCGCAAGGAACTGCCGCCCCACCGCTATTGGAAGTCGAACGCCTCCGCGTCGAATTTCCGACCCGTCGCGGTGTCCTGACTGCCGTGGACGACATCTCTTTCACGATCGGTGTCGGCGAAATTCTTGGCGTCGTCGGCGAGTCCGGCGCTGGGAAATCGATGACCGGATACGCGACCATCGGCCTCCTCGAACCGCCCGGCCGGATCGCCGGCGGCTCCATCAAGCTGTCGGGACGGCGCATCGACAATTTACCGCCCGAGGAAATGCGCCGTGTCCGCGGGCGCCAAATCGGCGCGATCTTCCAAGACCCGTTGACCAGCCTCAATCCGCTCCTCCGAATCAGCGACCAGTTGATCGAGACCATCCGAACGCACCTCGACCTTACCGAGCGCCAAGCACGCACCCGCGCCTTGGAACTTCTTGAGGAAGTCGGAATTCCAGCCGCACGGGAGCGGATCGATCAATACCCGCATCAGTTCTCGGGCGGGATGCGGCAGCGGATCGTGATTGCGCTCGCACTGTGCGCGGGCCCGCAACTGATTGTCGCGGACGAACCGACCACGGCCCTCGACGTCTCGATCCAGGCGCAAATAATTCGGTTGCTCAAACGCCTTTGCCGCGATCACGGTACATCCGTCATTCTGATCACCCACGACATGGGCGTGATTGCCGAGACCGCCGATCGCGTCGCGGTGATGTATGCCGGGCGGATCGTCGAGATCGGCCCAGTTCGCGACGTGATCAAAAACGCCCGTCATCCCTATACTCGCGGGTTGATGGCCTCCATTCCTTCAATCACGAACCGTAACAAGGACTTGGCCCAGATCCCGGGCTCAATGCCGCGCCTATCGGAAATACCGGCCGGCTGCGCCTTTAGTCCGCGCTGCACAGAAACCATGGACCGGTGCCGCCGCGAGCGACCGGAGCTACTCACCGACGGCGCATCGTCGACCGCGTGTTGGCTTTACGAGCGGCAGCCCGCGGAGACCCCGCATGGCTGATCCGATGCCGCAGCAAGCTGGCGGCGACACCCTCATCGAAGCCCGCAACCTTTCCCGGTTCTTCGATGTCTCGGCACCCCTTCTCAACCGTTTGGCCGAAGGGAAGCCGCGCCAGATCGTGCGCGCGGTCGACGGCGTAAGTTTCGCGATCGAGCGGGGTACCACCTTTTCGCTTGTCGGCGAATCGGGGTGCGGCAAGTCTACCGTCGCGCGCCTGATGGTCGGACTGTACGAGCCGACAGAAGGGTCGATCCTTTACGACGGTGTCGATATCGCGACCGTGAACCGGCGCGAGGCACGTTCGGTGCAACGGCGCATGCAAATGGTTTTTCAGGACCCCTACGCGTCGCTCAACCCCCGTTGGCGGGTGGCCGACATCGTCGCCGAACCGATCCGACATGCACGGCTATTGAGCGGCGACGCCGTAGCCGTTCGGGTCGGTGACCTATTGCGCCAAGTCGGCCTCTCGGAGAAAGACTCCGCGAAGTACCCGCACGAGTTTTCCGGCGGTCAACGCCAGCGTATCTCGATCGCCCGCGCTCTCGCCGGCGATCCCGACTTTATCGTTTGCGACGAACCGACATCGGCGCTCGACGTCTCGGTTCAGGCACAAATCTTGAATCTCATGCGCCGCCTGCAACGCGAACTGAACCTGACCTATCTGTTCATCTCGCACGATCTCGCGGTTGTCTTCAATATCTCAACCGAAGTTGCGGTCATGTATCTCGGACGGATTTGCGAACGTGCGCCGACCGACGCGCTGTTCGCCCGGCCACGGCATCCCTATACCCGCCTCCTCCTCGACACCATTCCGGACCTTGCGATGACCGGCGAGGAACGCGCGCCGGTCGCCGGCGAAGTACCGAGCCCGATCAATCCGCCAACCGGGTGCGCCTTTCACCCCCGGTGCCCCCTCGCCAACGATCGTTGCCGTACGGAACGGCCTAGCCTGATCCGAGCACAGGACTCGCTGGTCGCCTGTCACGCCGTTGTCGAGGGTCGTTTCCCGGCATGAGGAACGCGTGACACGGTAAGCACTCAAAATGCCGAACAAATCTGAATTGAATGTCGTCGACTTGGCGCTCCGAACACACGCAAGGATGTTGTTCGCAAACGAATCTCGGTCGTCAGCACAATGCTTACGTGCATTGGGTGCGCCGAGCATTGACTCCGCCGCTTCGCTTTCAGAACATCTCCCTCACAAAAACAGGGTAAGGTCGAGGCAGTGTCGTCTGCCTTGATAAAGCCGGGATGACACCGGCGCTCAAACAGGGAACCCAAAAAAATGCTCAATAAAACATGTCTTGCCGCGTGTGCCTTGTTCCTTCTGGCCGCGCCGACAGCAAACGCCAAGGACTTACGGTTTGCGTTTCAGGCGGACGCCAACTCAATGGACCCGTACAACGTCAACGAAAGTTTCACGTTGGGATTCCAAGGCAATATTTACGAGGGCTTGATCGCCCGCGGACCTGACCTACAGATAGAACCGTCGCTTGCCACCGAGTGGGAGATTCTTGAACCGACTCGCTGGCGCTTCAAACTGCGACAGGGCGTTCGCTTCCATGACGGGCGCGCGTTTACGGCCGACGACGTCGTTTTCTCAGCGGAACGTGTTCAGAAAGAAGGCTCCGACCTGAAGGGACGCCTCGCCGGCGGCGGGGTCGTCAGCGTGACAAAGGTCGACGACCACACCGTCGATATCGTCACGGCGAAGCCCAACCCGATTCTCCATGTCGAGTGGGAAACCTGGGCCATCATGTCGAAAGGGTGGGCCGAAGAGTTCAACGCAACAAACCCCCAAGCAGTGACCGGCTCGGAGGAGAATTACGCCACCCGCAACGCCAACGGTACCGGGCCTTTCATTCTCGATAGCCGAGATGTCGATGTCCGCACCGTTCTTCGGGCGAACCCAAACTGGTGGGACAAGGCCAATCTGAAGAGCAACGTCGACCGAGTGATTCTGACCCCCATCGGCGCGGATGCCACCCGTGTCGCCGCGCTGCTCTCCGGCGAACTCGACATGGCCTACCCCATTCCCGTGCAGGATATCGACCGCGTCGAACGCGGCGCAACGACGCGGGTTCTCGTCGGCCCGGAACTGCGCACCATCTACTTTGGCCTCGATCAATTTCGAGATGAGCTGCTCTATTCGGACGTCACGGGAGCGAACCCCTTCAAGGACAAACGGGTCCGCCAGGCGCTCTACCAAGCGATCGACATCAACGCCATCAAAGATAAAGTCATGCGCGGCCTTTCCAATCCGTCGGCCATGATGGTCGGACCGGGGGTGACTGGGTTCGATGACGCGGTCCAACGCCTGCCGTTCGATCCGGAAGCGTCCAAGGCGCTGCTCTCCGAGGCCGGTTATCCCAATGGATTCTCGGTCACGCTCGATTGCCCCAACGATCGCTACGTCAACGACGAAGCGATCTGCCAAGCGACGGTTTCGATGTTGGCGCGGATCGGCGTAAAGGTCGATTTGAACGCCCAACCTCGCAGCCAGTACTTCGCGAAAGTTCTCGCCCCCAAGATGGAAACCAGCTTCTTCCTGTTGGGATGGACACCCGGCAGCTACGATTCCTACAACCCGCTGTTCCTCCTGCACGGTTGCCAAGACGATACCGGCAAAGGTCAATTCAACCTCGGCCGGTACTGCAACCCCGAGGTTGACGCTTTGAGCGCCCAGATTCTCAGCGAAACCGACCCGGCCAAACGCAGCGACCTGATCACCCAGGCTTGGGGCAAGACCATCGCGGATATTGCTTACCTGCCGCTGCATCAGCAGGCGTTGGCGTGGGGCGTCTCGAACAAGGTGACCAGTATCGCCCAGCGCGGCGACAACGTGTTCCACGCGCGGCATGTCGTATTGCAATAGTCGCTATCCGCAACTGTGATAGGGTCGCCGTGCGCGCATAAAACCGTGCAGACCGTCGCGTTGAACGGAATGGATAGTGTTCGCACTAGTAGTTCGCCGGCTTTTACAGTCCGTGATCGTCATGCTGGCCGTCGCGCTGATCGCGTTTGCGTTGTTCCGATTCGTCGGCGACCCCGTCGCGCAAATGGTCGGACAGGAAACGCCCCTCGATCAACGCGAACAAATCCGCGAGCAACTTGGACTGAACGACCCGGTTCCCCTGCAGTTCGTTCGCTATGTCGCGGACACCGCCCAGGGGAAATTCGGCATTTCCTACCGCACCGGCAGATCGGTTGACGATCTACTGCGCGAACGGCTACCAGCGACCCTTGAACTCAGTTTCGTTGCAGCGCTCTTCGCGCTCCTGGTCGGCGTGCCGATGGGGGTCTATACCGCGCTGTATCCAGACCGTTGGCTCAGTCGGCTTTTTCTCACCGTTTCGCTCATTGGCATTTCGCTGCCTACCTTCTTGGTCGGCATTCTGTTGATCCTGATCTTCGGCGTCACCCTTGGATGGTTGCCGACTTTCGGCCGCGGTGACGTCGTCGACCTTGGGTTTTGGTCCACCGGCCTGCTCAGTGTCAGCGGCTGGAAATCGATCGTCATGCCGGCCTTCACACTGGGAATGTTCCAGCTCACGTTGATCATGCGATTGGTGCGCTCCGAGATGCTTGAGGTTCTGCGGACCGATTTCATCAAATTCGCGCGAGCCCGCGGCCTCCGTGCGCGGTCGGTCAACTTCAGACACGCGCTGAAGAACACGATGGTACCCGTCATTACCATCACCGGACTCCAGCTTGGTGCGATCATCGCCTTCGCGATCATCACCGAATCGGTGTTCCAGTGGCCGGGGATGGGCCTCTTGTTCCTACAGGCGATCCAGTTCGCCGATATCCCGATCATGGCGAGCTACCTCGTTCTGGTGTCGTTGTTCTTCGTCGTCATCAACCTCGTAGTGGATATTCTCTACCACATCGTCGACCCCCGCCTGCGCGCGGAACGGCGCATCGCGATGGGCAATTGATGGCAAGCGGTTGGGTAGCGGCTCTGCGGCAGCGGTTAGATACCGATGTCGGTTACAGCTTCCGGCGTTCGCCGGTCACCATCGTCGCCGGCACCGTCACCGCAGCGCTTTTTCTGATGGCATTGTTCGCCCCGCTCGTGGCGCCACAGAATCCGTTCGATCCGGCCAGCCTCAACCTTCTCGACGCCGTCACCGCACCGGTGTGGAGCGAGGGCGGGACCTGGCGCTTCTGGCTTGGGACCGACGATCAAGGCCGCGATATTTTCTCGGCCATCCTCTACGGCCTGCGGGTTTCCCTCTTGGTCGGCTTCGCATCGGTCCTGTTTGCGATGGTCGTTGGCGTGACGTTGGGCTTGATCGCCGGTTACGTGGGTGGCTACGTCGACAGCATGATTATGCGCATTGCCGACGTCCAGCTCAGCTTTCCCGCTATTCTCATCGCGCTGCTGATCAACGGCGTGGCCCGCGTCGTGCTGCCGCGCGCTTCGGTCGAAGACCTCGCCATTCCCGTCCTCGTCCTGTCCATCGGCTTGGCGGGCTGGGTCAATTTCGCCCGCACAGTGCGCGGCTCGACGATGGTGGAAAAGGGCAAGGAGTATGTCTTGGCCGCGCGCGTCGTCGGGCGTCCGACATCGATCATCATGATACGACATGTCTTGCCAAACGTAACCGGGCCTATTCTGGTGATTGCCACGATCAGCCTCGCCGTCGCGATCCTCGCCGAGGCGACATTATCTTTCCTTGGCGTTGGCGTACCGGCGACTCAGCCGTCTCTCGGCACATTGGTCAACGTTGGCAACAACTTCCTGTTCTCGGGCGAATGGTGGATCGTCATCTTTCCCGGGGCGACTCTCGCGATTCTGGTTCTCGCCGTGAACCTTTTGGGCGACTGGCTCCGCGATGCGCTTAACCCGAGGCTACGATAGCCTAGCGCCGACCGATCATCGTCGCGGCGGTTGCCCCCCGCGGCCCGACCCTAACGTCAATGACACACGCTCCGCCGGCCCGCACCACCGCAACCCCCTCCGTCACCGCAGTCGCAAGGTGGCCCGCGGTTTCGACCGGTCCGATCCCGGTAAGACCTTGGGCCTCAGCCAACTGGGCTAGGTCCAGGGCAGGATCGGCGATCTTTTGTCCAATCCACCGATTGTCCGGATTACGCGACCGCAACCGCGCCACGCGATCTTGATGCATCTCGTCGTTGAAGTAGGACTGGTTATTGGCAACGATCGTCAACAACGGAATGCGGTAGTGTGCTGCAGTCCAGAATGCGTTGACGCCCATCAGGTAGTCACCGTCCCCGATCACTGCAACGGCAAGCCGGCCGGAGCCCTTGAGAGCCAAAGCGCTGCCAATCGCCATTCCCGGACCCGAACCGATACCCCCGCCGCCGTCGTACCCCATAAAGTCGAGCGGACCTTTCAGCGGCCATCGCGCACCCGGCCATCCGCCCGGCAATCGCACCAACGAGACAGGTCCGTCGCCAACCGATGCCTTGAGCGCGGCGGCAATGTGATCCAAGCCCAGCGGTCCCTCGGCGCTTGGGTGATCGGGGATGGGCCGCACGGGCGGCGCTATCGTTTGGCGCCCGGAGGCCACCGCCGCCGTAAGAAGCGGTACCGCCACGTCGGCTTCGCTCAATAGCGTGACGTCGACCGGCGGCAGCCCCTGATGGTCCATGCTCCAGCCATTATGGATGTACTGGTCGATGGAGGCATGAATAACGCTGGCCCCCACCTCCTCGTCCGGCCAAACCTGTCCGAGCGTGCCGGCGAGATCGATCCAATCGAGGCTCAATATCACATCGCAAGATCGCAGCGCCTGCTTTTGATCGTCGCTGAGGAACTGGAGCGTGCCGCCGTGCTGTTTGTGCGCAGTAGGGAACGTGGCTCCCGCTTTGAAGTCAGTGAACACGACGGTACCCAACTTCTCCGCGAGGGCGACACGCGCATCCCACGCCGCCTGCGTCCGCGCGAACCGCCCCGACAGAATGGCCGGACTACGGGCACCGTCTAGGAGCGCCGCAGCTTCCGCGATCGCTTCTGCACCCGGGCGCTGCGCCTTGGCGGGCGCATACCGGCGGGCATCGGGCGGCACAATCGGCGCGTCGAGCCGCTGCTCTTGCAGGTCTGCGTCGAGGCAAATGTAGACCGGGCCACGCGGCGCGGTTCGCGCGATCTGATTGGCTCGGTAAATCGACTCGACCGCCGCCGCGACCGACGCGGGCTGATCGTCCCACTTGATAAAGTTGCGGATCAGCGCACCCTGATCTTGCGCAGTGTGAATCCAATCGATCCAGGGCCGGCGCTTGGCGGCGTCGACCGGGCCGGTGGCGCCGAAGACGACCACGGGCACCCGGTCGCAAAACGCATTAAAGATCCCCATCGATCCGTGCATGAGACCGACGTTACTGTGCAAGACCACGCCCATCGGTTCGCCTGCCGCCTTGGCGTAGCCGTGCGCAATCGAGACCGCATGATCCTCGTGCAAGCACAGAATCATCTGCGGATCGCGGTTGCCCAAGAAATTTACCAAGCTGTCGTGGAAACCGCGGAAGCTTGCGCCGGGATTCAGGGCGACATACTTGAGCCCAAGATTGCGAACCGCCATCGCCATCGTGTCGCTGCCCCAGGCTGGCTCCGCATTGCCCGCAGGGCCCGCAGG
>CAYGKG010000012.1:0-7089 GCA_964350495.1 uncultured Alphaproteobacteria bacterium | reverse complement strand
TCGCCATCGTGTCGCTGCCCCAGGCTGGCTCCGCATTGCCCGCAGGGCCCGCAGGCTTCTCTATATCGTCCATATGCCTCACTCAGAATGTGTCGAAGTCGAACTGATTGCCTCGGAACTGCCGAATCATCTTCTCGCCAATATCGCACGGCGGCGGCTCATAACCTTGGGCGCGGTGAACGGTGACCGGTAGGTGACCGGCAATTTCCAGAATCAGCTTTCGGCGAATGGCACTGCCGAAATCGTGAAAGCCCTCCGCCACCACGACGAACGCCCCCGGCCCCGCGATGACGCAGTGCTCGAAATAAATATCGAGGTCTTTCAGTTGCGGGATGCCGAAGGGGTTGGGGCGATCGTTAATGATCGGCAGCCCGTTGACAGTGACCCCGGCCTCCGCCGCAACGTCGCGCGCGCTGTCGACCAGCGTACCGTTGTTGTTAGGCCCGTCACCGGAAATGTCGATGACCCGCCGCGTACCTTGGAACGTGTTCCCCTCGAACATCGGGAGAGCAAACTCGATCACGCCGCTGATCGAGGTGTAGCGGCCCCGGTGCAACGGGGCCCGCTCCAGCGCGGCAACAAACGCCTCAGCCCTCGCCGGCCCGTCGATCATCATCCAGTCGACAGTGACCGCCCTGCTGTAAGCGCCGGCCCACTCGACGTAGGCAACAGCGATACGCCCCAGCGGCCCCGAACCGATCGCACTGAGCACCACCGGATCGAGGAAGGCCGCCATGTAACCCTGCCGCTGCAGCCGCGCCTCCTCGAAATCGATGCTCCCGGAGACATCGACGGCAAGAACGAGTTCGAGGTCGACCGGTTGGGCCCGTCCCGGCGTCACAAAGGCGACCGCCGCGACAAAACCGAGAACTGCAACGAGCCCTCGCGCACCCTTTGTCATGATGTTTCCGGAACGCCGGGGTGGGCGTAATAGTGCCAAAGGAAGCGCGCAGCGGCGCTTCGGTGCGGACGCCAAGCCTCGGCAATGTGACGCATCCGTTTCTCGTCAGGGCGTTTTCGCAACTTCTTGAGCCGTTGAACCGCAGCGCAGATCGCCAGATCCCCGGCGGGCATAATATCGGCGCGGCCGAGCGCGAAAAGGAGATAAATCTCAGCAGTCCACCGGCCGATGCCCTTGATCTCGGTGAGCGCGGCAACCGCTGCGGCATCGTCCATTCGGTGCAGTCGTCGGAAATTCAACGTCCCTCCGGTGACGGCAGCCGCCAATTCACGCCCATAACCGATTTTCTGGCGACTCAGCCCGAGTGCCCGAAGTTCGGAATCCGACGCAGCGGCCAAGCGCGCCGGGTCGCACCCGGTGGCCGCGTCCAAGCGTTCGATGATCGCCTTGGCTGCATGAACCGAGAGTTGTTGCGCCATGACAATCCGCAACAAACCGGTGAAGCCCCGGGGCTGACGCCGTCGGCGCGGTAATCCAACTGCGCCATAGGCCGCGCCGATGTGGTGATCCCGGCGTGCAAGTTCTTCGAGCGCGGGGGCAAGGGTCCGGTCGGGGCGGCCATCGATCATGACCGACTCTAGCCCGGCCTTGCCGGTCGGTGCGAAGCCTTTATGCTGCGACACCTGTTCAAACGATGACCTACTCCGTTTGCATTCTCGGGATTTTCGTGGCGGACCTGACCTTCGTGGCGCCGGGCGCCTTGCCACGACCGGGAGAGACCACGCTCGGGCGCGATTTCCGTGTCGGCCCCGGCGGTAAGGGCTCCAACCAAGCCGTCGCAGCCCGGCGCGCCGGCGCCGAGGTCACGCTGATCGCCAAGATCGGCGCCGATACCTTCGGTGACATGGCCCATGACCTCTATGCAGCCGAGGGAATCTCCGATCGAGGGCTGATCGACAGCCAGACCCATCCGACCGGCGCGGCAGGCATCTTCCTCAGCGAGGCAACCGGGGAGAACGCTATCGTTGTCACCCCAGGAGCGGCCGGCGCCATCTCGACCTCCGAAATAGAAGCAGCGACCGATCACATCGCCGCGGCAGACATCTTCCTCACCCAGTTCGAAGTCCCCCTCCCCGTCGCCGAGATCGGCCTGCGCCTGGCTAAAACCCGAGGGGTTCGTACCATCTTGAACCCGGCGCCGGCGGCAGCGGTGAATCCGAGCATCTGGCCCCTCGTGGACATCGTCACGCCTAACGAAAGCGAGGCCGCTGCACTGAGCGGTCACGCCGTCACCGGGCCGGCCGACGCCGCGATCGCGGCCCGGTATTTCCTGGATCAAGGCGTCGGCACCGTCGTCATCACCCTCGGCGCAAACGGCGTTTTCCTGATGGACGACCGCCACAGCCTCACGGTTGCGGCCCACAAGGCCGGGCCCCTGGTCGAAACCACGGGCGCGGGCGATGCCTTCAACGGCGCAATGGCGGCCGCCCTTGCCGAAGGCCAGGATGTTGAGAATGCCGTGCGTTTCGGCAATGCCGCGGCGGCAGTTTCCGTGACCCGCCCCGGAACCGCACCGGCAATGCCGACGCGCCGCGAAATCGACCATTTGTTGGCACGAAAACCTTGAAGGGCCGCCCCTATGACGCGCAAACCCATTCTCATCGACTGCGATCCCGGACAGGACGACGCGGTCATGTTGCTGCTCGCGTTCGGTGCGCGCGATGCGCTGGACATCCGGGGGATTACCACCGTTGCCGGCAACGTGTCCCTAGCCAAAACCCAGCGCAACGCCCGGATCATCTGTGAATTGGGAGGAATCGCGGACATTCCGGTGTTCGCCGGTTGCGAGCGACCCATGATGCGGCACCTCGTGACGGCGGAGCACGTGCACGGCCGCGAAGGCATCGACGGGACCGAGATCTACGAACCCACCCTGCCCCTCCAATCCCAACATGCGGTCGATTTCATCGTCGATACCCTGATGAGAGCAGCAGACGATTCCATAACGCTTGTGCCGACCGGACCGCTCACCAATATCGGCATGGCGATCGTGCGCGAGCCCCGCGTCCTTCCCAAAATTCGCGAGATCGTTTTGATGGGCGGCGCCATGCGCGAGGGCGGCAACACAACGCCATCCGCCGAATTCAATATCTACGTCGACCCCCACGCCGCGGACATCGTTTTTCGCTGCGGTCGCCCCATTATCGTGATGCCGCTCGACGTAACCCACCAAGTCATCACGACCGCGGCGCGGATCGAGGCCTTTGCCGGCATCGGCAATCGAACTGGAAAAGCGGTCAAAGCCATGATGGAGTTCTACAACCGGTTCGACGCAGAGAAATACGGCACGGACGGCGGACCGCTGCACGATCCCTGCACGATCGCCTACCTGCTGGCGCCGAGCCTATTCTCCGGCAAGGCCGTCAATGTGACGGTCGAGACGCAATCCGACCTAACGATGGGAGCGACGGTCACCGACTTTTGGCGGGTAACGGAACGCGGCCATAACGCCACCTGGATTCACGGCGTAGATGCAGACGGGTTCTTCGACCTCCTCAATCGGAAGATCGCCGCTCTGCCTTAGGGGTTCAGCGCGCTACCACTCCCCCGTGTTCGGCATGGATATCCAAGGTTCCGCCGGCGACATGGCATCGCCCTTCTGCAAAAGCTCAACCGAAATGTTGTCGGGTGAGCGCACAAACGCCATACGCCCATCGCGCGGCGGCCGGTTGATTGTGACGCCGCCATCCATCAAGCGTTGGCAGGCCGCGTAGATGTCTTCGACCTGATAGGCCAGGTGACCGAAATTTCGGCCACCGTCGTAGGTCTCGGGGTCCCAGTTGTAGGTCAACTCGACCTGCGCATCTTCATCGCCCGGCGCGGCAAGAAAGATCAGCGAGAACCGGCCTTTGTCGTTGTCAATGCGACGAACCTCGCGCAGGCCGAGCTTGCCGTAGAAGTCTAACGATGCGTCGACATCGGTCACACGGACCATCGTATGCAAATACTTCACGGGTGATCGGCTCCTGGGTTCGCCATTGGGACGGTTATTATGGGGACGGCGCCCGCGAGTGCAAAGGAACCGTCAGGAAAACGTCGTCCGCGACTTCGGCGCGATCAAGCGCCGAGGTCGCGGAACTTTCGCTTGAGGTCGAATTCGCTCGAGGTCACATGCGTCTCCATCGCCCCTAGTCGCCGCTCGATCTCGCGGAACTTGTGGCGAAGATCGTGTGCCGTCCCGCCGGGCTCGCGACGAACCTCTTTCCAAAACCGCTCCTCTTCGCTGGAGATCGGCGTGTCTTCAACGGGCGTGTCCTCCAATATCCAGGATGCCAGGAAATACACGACGAGAGAGGGCAACCAAAACGGTGTGATCAGGCTTACGGCTAGGATCACGCGAAGTGGGGTCGGGCTGATGCCGAAATAGTCGGCAACCCCGGCACAGACCCCTGACACCTTTCCCTTGCGGCGGTTCTTGTAGAGCCGCGTGCGACTGGTACGGGTTGGGTTATTCATCGCGCGCCCTCCGCCAATCCGGCGATTCGGCATCGAGGATCTTTTCCAAGCTTCCCAGTCGTTGCTCTATCTTTTCGGCGCTTTGCCAAAGGTCCTGCAAAAGCTTCTCGTCCTCGCCCGAGATCGTTTTCGTACCGCGCCAACGCGTCAAGTAGTGGAAAACGATCCAGGTCGGCACGACCACACCAAGTGCCAAGATCACAGCGACCATTCCGGTGTCCATTGCCCCTCCGTTGTTGCCTTGCTAGCCGCGTAACTCGAATGCGCCTAGGACTTCGGCGCGCCCGAGACCCGGGCCTTGAGGGCAGCGAGTTCTTTCTCGATCGAACTCTCGGCCTCCAGTTCGGCAATCTCGTCGGATAGCGACCGCCGCTTGCCAAGATCATATGACTCGATCTCGCCCTCGGTCGCATCGATTCTCTTCTCGATCTTCTCGAACCGAGCGAAAGCATCGTCGACGCGGGGGTCGTGCAGTTGACGACGAACTCTAAGACGCGAATCGACGGTCTCTTTGCGCGACCGAATGGTCTTCTGTTTCGCCTTGGCTTCGGTCAGTTTTGCCTCGAGTCGCGAGACGTCGGTATCATTCTTGTCTAGCGAGTCGTCCAGGAGCGCAACCTCTGCTTCGAGCGCGTTTGCTGCGTCGGCCAGCTTGGACTTCTCCAGTAGCGCACCCTTGGCCAAATCCTCGCGACCGCGGGAGATCGCGAACTCGGCCTTGCGCTCCCACTCCGCCGCCGAATCGGCGAGACGGTCTAGCTGCCGGTTGATGCCCTTTTTCTCGGCGATCGTTCGCGCCGCGGTCGAACGGACCTCAACCAGCGTATCCTCCATTTCCTGGATGATCAGCCGGATCATCTTCTCGGGATCCTCGGCGCGGTCCAACATCGCCGTGAGGTTGGAATTGATAATGTCCGTTAGACGGGAAAAAACACCCATACTCGCTCTCCTCTTTTCTTAGATTAGGCCAGGAAGGCGCCAACCACAGCGCCGGCCAAAAACATGATCCATTGATCCGCGGTCCTGGTTCGAAGGAACCGCAGGAACCGCGCGCGCAACCGATCCCAATTGGTATCGTCGTGCGCGTCATAGCGTGTGCTCATCGCGGGCCTCGCCGACCAAGCCGGCCCGGTGGCGCGGGTCGGGCGGCCTCATTCCGCCGGTACGACACAGGGAGTGTCGGGATCCCGCGGAGATGCACCGCAATTTGCAACACCATCCAAGCCTCCATCTCGTCGGCGCCCGGAACTGCGTAAGCCGGCGCGGCACCTGTGCGGTCGTGTTCTTTTGTCATCGTGTCCTCCTCCAGGTTCTCACCTCTCTAGAGCAGGATATGTGCCACTTGGCGTACTCTCTTTAAGTTATTGTTTTTAAGCTATTATTCAGAAAATGGCCCGTACACCGAAAATATCAAATACAATAATACTTATTATATCTGACCATCTTGCATTATATCTTAATACATGACGCCTCCCACCGATTTGCCGCCCCTCATCGGCCAATCCCCGAGTTTCCTAGCGTTGGGCGAGGAGATTTCACGCCTAGCCGCGCTGGACCGATCGGTTCTCGTGATCGGCGAACGCGGAACCGGCAAGGAGCTTGTCGCCGCCCGCCTCCACTTCCTGTCGCCGCGCTGGGACCGGCCCTACGCCAAACTCAACTGCGCGGCGCTCGCCGAGGGTCTGTTAGAAAGTGAGTTGTTCGGCCACGAGGCCGGCGCCTTCACCGGTGCGACACGCCGCCGCGCCGGCCGATTCGAACTCGCCAATGGCGGCAGTTTGTTTCTCGATGAAATCGCCAACGCCAGTCTGTCGGTACAAGAGAAGATTTTGCGCACCGTCGAGTACGGCGAATTCGAACGCGTCGGCGGCAACGCGACGATCGGCGTCGACGTGCGGGTCATTGGCGCGACCAACGTCGACCTACCGGCCGCGGCACGCGAAGGCCGCTTTCGCCACGACCTTCTCGATCGGCTCAGCGTCGCAGTGATCACCATCCCGCCGCTCCGGGCTCGGCTTGAAGATATCCCCGTGCTGGCGACCCATTTCGGCCGCGGCATCGCGCAGGAACTCGGTTGGGATACGTTTCCGGGGTTTGCCCGGACAGTGCTCAAGAACTTGCGCGACTACCCGTGGCCGGGGAACGTGCGCGAGCTGAAGAACGTCGTCGAACGCTCGGTGTTCAACAGCGAGCCAGACCAGACGATTGAGCACATCGTCTTCGACCCGTTCGACTCGCCCTTCCGGCCGGTATCGACCGCGCTAGTTCCACCCGCCTCAGAACAAGCGCCCAACCCTGTCGAGCCAGCGCCCACAGGTGTCCGTGGGCCGCTCAACCTACGGGACGCCGTCTCCGCGTTCGAGAAGGACCTGCTTGAACGCGCGTTGACCGAGAACCGGTACAACCAACGCGCCACCGCGAGCCACCTCGGCCTGACCTACAACCAACTGCGCAACGATCTACGCAAACACGACCTGTTGGGGTCAGGGCCCACGCGCCCCGCCGAGTAAAGCGATCGGCCGCGTTGCCGCCGCGGACGCTCATTTCTCGTAGGCGGCAAATTCAATCAGGCCCGTATTGCCGCCACTGCTCTCTACGACGTCGAGACGCATACGGATCGCGCGCGCCCTTTGCAAGGCCACGCCATCGGGGGCATGTTCAACTCCCCTTGA
>CAYGKG010000011.1:0-46831 GCA_964350495.1 uncultured Alphaproteobacteria bacterium | reverse complement strand
CCTTGAGAACCAACTTGACGAAGTTTCTGCCGGGAACGTCGATTGGAAAAGCGTTTTGGCGGCGTTCTGGCGCGACTTCACGATCGCAGTCGGCGGGACCAAAGAGCTCCGGGTCCGCGAAGTTCTCGATTCGCTCAACGAAATCCTCGCCGACCACGTCTTTCATCCCAACGAGGACGGCGGCGATCCGCGCGCGTGCCGGGCGTGCGAAAACGGCACCCTCAGTATCAAGCTCGGCAAGTTCGGTGCTTTTGTCGGCTGTTCAAATTACCCCGAATGCAAGTTCACCCGCGCACTGGGCGACGCCGGCGACGGCAACGGTGGCGGTTCCGTTGGCCCCCGCGAACTTGGCATCGATCCAACGACGAACGAATCGGTCACCGTCCGCAAAGGCCCCTATGGGTTCTACATTCAACGCGGCGAAGCGGAAGGCGACACCAAACCAAAGCGCGTCGCGATTCCCAAGGGCGCCGATCCGCACGAATTGAAACTTGAGGAAGCCGCGCGGTTCCTTTCTCTGCCCCGCGAAGTCGGCAAGCACCCAGAAACGACGAAAAAAATCAGCGCCGGCATCGGCCGTTTCGGCGCCTATATTCGCCATGACGGCGATTACCGGTCGCTCGGCGACGACGAAGACGTCTTGACCGTCGGCCTCAACCGCGCCGTTGCGCTGCTGGCAGAGCCCAAACGGCATCGCGGGCCCAAGGTACTCAAGACACTCGGTGAACATCCCGACGACGCCAAAGCCGTCGCGATCCTCGAAGGGCGCTACGGTCCCTACGTCAATCACGGCTCGACGAACGCGACCTTGCCCGGCGGCACCGAACCGGCCGACATCACCCTAGAAGCGGCGCTAACTCTCCTGGCTGAACGGGAGAAAAAGGCGGGCAAGAAGCCGAAGAAGCCCGCTGCCAAGAAAACCAAAGCGAAGAAGCCGCAGGCAAAGAAGACCAAGGCCAAGGCGAAATCGGCTGCCAAAGGCAAAGGCAAAAAAGTCCGTGCTGCCTCGAAGTCCACGGCGAAGAAGGCCGAGCCGGAGCCAACTCCCGCGGCCGACGAATAATCGCATGGCGCGCGGCGGGCGCTCGGCGCATTTCCCCACGCGCGACGAAGTACTCCGATACATCCAGGACAATCCGGAACACGCAACCAAACGCGACGTTGCCCGCGCCTTTGGGATTAAGGGCGATGCGCGCAAGAAACTGAAAAGCATCATTAGCGAACTCATCGACGAAGGCAGCCTTGAGAGGCGCCGGGGCCGTCGCATCGGCGACCCCAACAAGCTGCCAAACGTCACGCCGCTTGAGGTCAGCGAGATCGACGTCGACGGCGAGCTGTGGTGTCGCCCGGTCCAATGGGATTCCGAGGAAGAGACGCCGCGCATCCTGCTGATCCCCGATAAACGCCGCGCCGGCGTCCCCGCGCTCGGCCCCGGCGACCGGGTTCTCGCCCGAATTGTCGAAAAGGAAGCGAACACCTACGAGGCACGCATCATGCGGGTCATCGGGCGTGGTCCGGATCAGGTGGTCGGTGTCTTCGAACTCGTGAACGGTCAAGGACGCATTCATCCGGCAGATCGAAACGGTCGCGACCTATGGGTGTCCGGTGCCGATAGCGGCGGCGCCGAACCTGGAGACCTGGTTCAGGCCGATATCCTGCCGGCTCGCCGTCTCGGTCTACAGCAGGGCCGCGTGGTCGAACGAATCGGCAAGAAAGAGGACGCCCGCGCACTCAGTTTGATTTCGATCCACACCCACGATTTGCCGACGCGCTTCGCTCCCGAATCGCTGGTCCAGGCGGAAGCCGCGAAGGTCCCGCCCCTTGGGACGCGCACCGATCTCCGCGCCGTGCCGCTGGTCACGATCGATCCCGAAGACGCCCGCGATTTCGACGATGCCGTGTGGGCCGAACCCGACAACGATCCCGCCAACCCCGGCGGGTGGCATCTTTTGGTCGCGATTGCCGACGTCGCCTTTTACGTTCGGGCGGGGACGGCGCTCGACCGGGACGCGTTGAAGCGCGGCAACTCCGCCTACTTTCCGGACCGTGTCGTGCCGATGCTGCCCGAGGCGCTGTCCAGCGGTGTGTGTTCGCTCCGGCCCGACGAAGACCGGGCGTGTATGGCCGTGGAAGCCTGGATCGACCGCGACGGCAACAAGCGCCGCCACCGTTTCGTGCGGGGGCTCATGCGCTCCGCCCATCGGTTCACCTATGCGCAGGCCCAAGCGTTGTTCGATGATGAAACCGACACGAGTGCGCTGCGCGACCGCATCGTCTTGCCTCTCTACCGCGCCCATGACGCCCTGATGAAAGCGCGCGAAGCGCGCGGCCCCCTGGCGCTCAACCTTCCCGAACGGATTGTTCGGTTGGCACCCGAAGGGGACATTGTTTCCGTCGAACCCCGCGTCCCATTGCGGAGCCATCAGTTGATCGAGGATTTCATGATCCTCGCCAATGTTTGCGCGGCCGAGACTCTCGAAGAAAAGACCACGCCTTGCATGTACCGCATCCATGAAGAACCGGATCGCGAAAAGCTCGCGGCACTCCGGGATTTCCTCAAATCGATGGACCTCAGCCTGGCACCCGGTCAGGTCTTGCGGCCAAAGGCGTTCAACACGATCCTGGCCAAAGCCAGCGGTTCGCCTGCTGCTCACCTGATTCACCAAGTCGTCCTGCGCGCCCAGGCGCAGGCGGTCTACAGCCCAGACAATATCGGTCACTTCGGCCTCGCCTTGCCCCGATACGCGCACTTCACCTCGCCGATTCGGCGCTATGCCGACCTCTTGGTCCATCGTGGCCTCATCGCCGCGTGCAAATTGGGCACCGACGGGTTGCCCCGGCCCGACACCACCGATTGGCGCCAGGTCGGCGAACGCATCTCGCGAGCCGAACGTCGGGCGATGGCCGCCGAGCGCGACGCGATCGATCGCTTTACGGCGTTGTTCCTGAGCGAACAGGTCGGTGCGACCTTCGAAGGCCGCGTCGCCGGGGTGTCGCGTTTCGGCCTTTTCGTTACCCTGGAAGAGAGCGGCGCCGACGGACTGGTCCCGATCCGGACGCTGGGCGCCGAGTTCTTTCGACACGATGAAGCGCAGCATGCTTTGATCGGCGAGCGCACCGGCGAAACGTGGCGCCTGGGCGATCTTGTAACTGTCAAACTCCTCGAGGCCGACCCGATCGGCGGGCGGTTGCGGTTGGAAATCGTGAGCGAACCGCCGACCCACAGCAAACCGGGAACGGCGCGTAAAGCCCGCAAGGGCGGGCGACCGGGTGCCCGGCGTGGCGCAAAGCGGCAGCCGACCTAGACCCAGCGACGCTGCCGGGTTCAACGCTCGGGTATTCTCAGGTAGAACACGTCTATGACCGGTGAATCCTCCAAAGCAAAATACCCCCGCGACGCGGCCAGCCTGATCTTGGTTCGTCAACGAAACCATGGGGCGGAAGTCCTCATGGGCCGTCGCCCAAGGCGGCAGACCTTCATGCCGGATGTCTATGTTTTTCCAGGCGGTGCAGTCGATCCGCGCGACGGGTACGCCGAGTTTGCCAGCGACTACCACCCGACGGTCAACGACGCACTGACCCGGCACTGCACGCAGCACCGGGCACGGGCGCTCGGACTGGCCGCGATCCGAGAGACGTACGAAGAGACCGGCCTGATGTTCGGGCTACCGGCACAGTCGTTCGCCGGACGGCCGCCCGATGGTTGGGCGGCGTTCGCCGAGGCGGGCGTCAAACCGTCGCTCAGCGCGCTCGGGCTGGTAGCCCGCGCGATCACGCCGAAGGGCCCGCCGCGCCGCTTCCACGCGCGCTTTTTCGTCGGCGATGCGCGACATCTTCAGGGCGACCTCCGCGACACCGACGAGTTGCTTGACTTGCGGTGGGTTCCGCTCAGCAAGACCGACACGTTGCCACTCGCGAACGTCACGGAGTTGGTCCTGCGCGAGGTTGGACTCGCCCTGTCACGCCAGCCGGAGGAGGATTCCCGCCAGGGCATCCCGTTCATTACCCGGCGCATGGGTAAGCGGGTCGTTCGCTACGAGATGGGGAACGGACGCATCGTGCGCGGCCTGTTCGAAGCGCCGATCGACTCCAGCGACAGCTAGATGCCCATCCACCCGCAAGCCCAGGCGGTTATCGACGGCAATGGGTGGAGCGCGCTCGATCCCGCCACAGTTGGCGTCGACGCTTTGCGGCAGGCGATGAACACACGTCTTATCGAACTGGCGGGCATCGGTCCCGAACTGGAATCTGTTGCCGATGGCATTATCGATTCGGGGCCCGCGCCGATTCCCGTCCGCATCTACCGACCTGTTGCAACCGACCTACCGCTTCCGCTCTTCATCTATTTTCATTCAGGCGGTTATTGCGTCTACGACATCGACACGGCGGATGCGCAGTGCCGACGGATAGCGCTGGAGGCGCATTGCGTGGTCCTGTCGGTCGGGTACCGGCTCGCACCGGAGGCCAAGTTCCCTGCCGCAGTCGACGATGCTTGGGCCGCCCTGCAATGGGCCGCATCGTCGCCAAAAGAGCTCGGCACCGACCCTGCCCGTATCGCCATCGGCGGCGAAAGCTGCGGTGGCACCTTGGCCACGGTTTGCGCGCTGCGGGCTCGGGACGGGGGCGGACCGACACTCCGTCTGGTCGTTCTGTCGTGCGCTCTGTTGGAGATCGGGCCCCCCGATCCGTTGGCGCAAACATCCCTTGCGGGATGGATGCGCGATCAGTATCTGAACAAGGCCGACGACGCGTTCGATTTCCGCGCCTCGCCGCTGCGTCACCCCGACCTTGGGCGCCTTCCGCCGCACCTTATCCTCACCGGCGAATTCGATGGGCTGCGGGGCCAATGCGCGGCCTACGCGGCAAAGTTGGACGCCGCCGGGAGCCCGGTCTCCTTCCATGAGTTTCCCGGGATGATTCACAATTTCACCGGGATGGGTGCTGCCATCGACGACGCGACCCGCGGAATTGCCTTGATTTCCGCCGATTTGCGGTCTGCTTTTGACGATCGCCCGGTCATCGCTTGACACCGGCGGCGGACTGACTATCGTCCGCCCCGAACGGCGCCCCAGGCGGCGCAACGGAGTGAAAAATGGCTAAACCCGCTGTCGTCAAGATCAAGCTCGTGAGTACCGCGGACACCGGGTACTACTACGTGACCAAGAAGAACCCGCGCAATCAGACCGAAAAGATGGTCATGAAAAAGTATGACCCGGTGGCGCGCAAGCATGTCGAGTTCAAGGAAGCCCGGATCAAGTAGCTTCCTGCGAACCGAGGGGATCAGGCCGCCTTTCGGGCGGCCTTTTTATTTGGGACCCGCTATCAGCACCGCTTCTACAAGCGCAGCAACGTCGGTTGCGGAAAAGGGCTTCTCGAGCAGGGCGACGACCCCAGCGCGGTCGAGTATCGCCAGAACCTCCGGTTCATTGGCGGCCGTCATGGCGATAACGGGTATCCCCGCGGTTCGACGATCGTCGGCTAACCGGGCGATGAGAGCCTCGCCCGATTCCACGCCAAGCCTTAGATCGACCAGCATCGCGGCGGGAACCAGTCTGACGGCCAACGCGACGGCCCTCTCACTGTCGTCGCATGTCTCCACCGTATGGCCAAGCCCACCCAGAACGCCGGCCACCAATTGGGCTGTGAGCGGGTCGTCTTCGACGACTATGATCGTTTTGCTCTGCATGATGGAAACTATAGTGCCTCCCTGCCACCGCGTACCGCCCGATGCCTGACCGCCTTGCACCCGATGTCGCGGCGCAGGTCGAGGCGATCGACCTCGATCCAACACGGCCGCTCATCATCACCGACGCAGACGAAGTTCTGGTCCGGTTCGGATTCGGGATGGAAGAATTCCTCGCCGCCCAAGGACTCTATTACGATTGGAGCGCGTTCCATTTCGAGGGGACCATTCGACGGTCGAGCGACGATCTGGCAATTCCAAACCATGCCGTGGCCGATATTCGGGAGAAATTTCTGGACGACTGCGTTGCCGACCTACCGCCCGTCGTCGGCGCCAGCGACGCCCTTCGACGCCTATCGGATCATGCTCAGATCGTTGTCCTGACCAACATCCCCCATAGTGCCCGGGACGCAAGGCGAGCCGGCCTGACGCGGCTTGGCATGGACTACCCTATCGTCACCAATGTCGGTGGAAAAGGTCATGCGGTGCGCGACATAACGCGTCGCGTGGAGGCCCGCGCGGTGTTCGTCGACGATCTGCCAGAACACCATGAATCCGTGGCGTTGCATGCAGAGGACGTCCACCGAATTCACTTCATCGAAGATCCGCGGCTGGAGAACCTTGTCGGTCCCGCCCACCATAGTCATTTTCGGGCCGAGACCTGGTCGGAGACCGAACGGATCATCCGTTCAGTTCTCGAGATCGGTTCGATGTAGCTGGACTCCCCTTCGGCTTGGCGTCAACGTGGCGAAAAAGGAGGAGAGAGAGATGACGCAAGACTACGATGTCGTTGTTGTTGGCGCCGGGACTGCCGGCATCCCGGCGGCGGGGTTTGCGGCCATGCGCGGCGCCCGCGTTCTCTTGATCGAAGCCGCCGACCGCATCGGCGGCACGCTGTTCCTGTCGGGCGGCAACATGAGCGCCGGCGGCACGCGGGTCCAGGCGGCGAAAGGAATCGTCGACTCCCCCGATCGCCACTACGACGACATCATGCGCATCAGTCGGTCCAGCGCAGACCCAACAATGGTGCGCCTCGCGGTCGACAACGCGCCCGACACCATCCATTGGCTGTTGGACATCGGATTCGAGATGCTTCCTGAAATGCCGGTGATCAACTATGGGCACGAGGCCTACACCGTGCCACGGACATATTGGGGCCCAAAGCTTGGCGTCTCGGTGCTCGACGCCATCGGCCCGTGGCTGCGGGCGTTCATCGACGCCGGTCAAGTGACTTTGCAGCTCGAAACCAAACTGGCCGGTCTGCGCCAGAACGCAAACGGAGACGTGGTCGGTGCGGTCGTCAAGGGGCCGGACGGGGTGCACCGTGTCGTCCGTGCCGACAACTACGTCTTGACCACCGGCGGCTATACCGGAAACCGGAGTTTGTTCCCGATGCTGAACGGCGGGCATCCGCTTTATCCGCTGGGCAACGACAGCAGCTTAGGCGAAGGGATTGTCATTGGCACCGGAGCCGGGGGCTATGTGCGCGGCGGCGACATGCTGATGCCGACCTTTGGCGGCGTCGAGGATCCGACGCGGCCGGGTTATTACAAGGGCGGAATTTGCAATCTGACACCGCAATACCGCCAACCCTGGGAAATCTACGTGAACCTAGAGGGCGAACGCTTCGTCTGCGAGGACACCGAATCGGTGGACGCCCGGGAACGGGCGCTGTTGGAACAAACCGATCTGCGATTCTGGGTCGTGTTCGATCAAGCGATCAAGGACCAATCGCCGAGCATCATTTCCGAATGGCCCGACAATCCCTATCGCGGCGGCGAGACCCCCGCGCGGGGCGCCATCTACGACAGCGCGTTCGACGGTCACCCCGATTTCTTTCGCGCCGATTCGCTGGCCGATCTCGCCAAACAAACCGGTATCGACGCGGCGGCGTTGGCGCAGACCGTCGCGGCATTTAACCGAGGCGTTGGCGGTGGCGCCGACCCATTGGGCCGCAAGCATCACCCCTTGCCGATCCAGACCCCGCCCTTCTATGCCATCCGCAACCATGGCACGGCGGTCAAGAGCTACGCCGGGATCGCCGTGGATGCCAATTTGCGCGTGCTCGACCGCAACGACCGACCCATCGAGAATCTGTATGCGGCCGGCGAAGTCATCGGCGGCGGCGTCCTCACCGGCAATTCGTTCTGCGGCGGCATGAGTGTCACCCCTGCCCTGACGTTCGGTCGCCTGCTCGGCGACCGCTTCCTGCAATGGCGCCGAAACGAGGCCGACGCCGCGGCGGAATAGCCGGTGCCTACCGACCGGCAATGCCGGATTGGAATCGACCTGGGTGGCACCAAGATCGAGGGCGTCGCGTTGGACGGCGACGGCGGCGAGCAGGCCCGCATCCGCATTCCAGCGCCCCAGGACGACTACACCGCCACCGTTGCGGCAATAACAGGTCTGGTCGACCGACTGGCGGCGGCGGCGCCGTGCGCACGCCCAGTGGGTATCGGGATACCCGGTGCGATTTCTCCCGCAACCCGCCTTGTCAAAAACGCCAACTCGACGTGGCTCATCGGTCGGGCCTTAGACCGTGATTTGACTACAGCCCTCGGACGGCCGGTTCGTTTAGCCAACGATGCTAACTGCTTCGCTCTATCCGAAGCGACCGATGGCGCAGCACAGGGCCACCGTTGTGTTTTTGGCGTGATTCTCGGTACCGGAGTCGGCGGCGGGATCGTCGTGGACGGCCGCCCCCTCACCGGACGAAACGCCATCGCCGGGGAATGGGGGCACGGACCACTGCCCTGGGCAACGCCTGAAGAGACGCCTGGCCCGCCGTGCTACTGCGGCAAGCGCGGCTGCGTCGAAACCTTCCTTTCGGGACCCGCTCTCAGCGCCGACCACCGGTCCGCGACAGGCGTCGTCATCGATGCGGATGGGATTGCGAGCGGCGCCGCGCAGGGTGACCACAGTTGCCGCCAGTCTCTGGAACGCTACGCCGAGCGACTCGCCAAGGCGCTGGCCGCAGTGGTCAATATCCTCGATCCGGACGTGATCGTTCTGGGTGGCGGGCTCTCGAACATTGCATCGCTGTACGACGCGGTGCCCGGCCGGTGGAGTCGCTACGTCTTTTCCGACGAAATCTCGACCCCACTCGTACAGGCGCAGCACGGCGATTCGAGCGGGGTCCGCGGGGCGGCGCGGCTGTGGCCGTAATCGATCAGTTGCAGGTGTCAGGCAGGTAATCCAGGCGCGATAGGCTCGCCTTTAGAGCGAAGGTGCCATAGTCGAGGTCGAGGTCGCTGGCGACGCCGTTTTCGTGAAGCCGAAAACCGATCTCATACTCGGGCAGGATCCCGTCCGTTGCCGGTTTAAAATAGGCCACGTGAACGTTCCACGCGGCGGCGGCGCTAAGCTGCGGGAAAATCGCCTTATCGCGAGACGGCGCGACGGGTTTCGATATCTGCGCCACCGCATCGTAGATTCCGTTGGGGCCCGAGCCGTCGTAAACGCGCCGTTCGACGGCGGCCTCCCCGGCGCGGGCGGCCTCAATGAGAACGACGAAATGTTCGGTCGGGAAGATCGTTCCAGCTTCGAGGGCGACATCATCCCGCTGCGGTTCGGTGAAAACGACTCTGCCCTCGCCGCCCTTGCCGGCCAGGTCCGCCCGGCCGACATGGTGCCCTTGGAGCGACCCGTTCGCAGTATCGCTGCTATCGAATTGGATTCCGGTGCCATCGCGCGACTCGGTCGATTCGAAATTGAAATCGCGGACGACCTCCTGACCGTCCGCGCTTGTAGTCACGAGAATCATGCGTTGCGACTGCGTGTACCCCTCGCACGACTCCAAGACGCGAAGCACCAGACGGCCGCTGACACCCGAAATACCGCTATCGCTGCGGTTCTTGGACATAGTCAGTTCGTAGACGCCAACATGGGATTGCAGCGTGACGGCATCTGCCAACTGCGGCCAAAGCGCGACAACAAGGCCGACAATCCCAATACGCATGAACATAGACACTGTCCTTCGATGACACACCGACACGGTATTCGTCCTTCGACAGATTGTCATCAACAACGGACCGGGCAAGTGCTGCCGACCCCATCGGCACAACATGCCACGCGCAAGAATGTTAACCATAGGTAAACAGCCAAACCGCGAATTCCGATTGGCACGCGCCTTGCCAGTACGAGGGGGAGTAGTTCCCGTTTATTCGTTCGATTGGTCAGGATCCCCACATGGCGCCCCCGCAAGTAATCACGCTGGACCAGGACAGAATCGGCGCCAGCCCCATCACGGTCGATGTGGCGTCGGCGCTTGGCAACGAAGTACATGCCGACCCGCCCCGCCTGATGCGCTTGCTGGTTCAGGCGCTACACAAAATTGCGCAGAGCGAACAGATGCTGTCCCAGAAAGACATGATGATCGCGGCGCTGAAATCCCAGGCCATGACCGACCCGTTGACCGGCCTGGCCAACCGGCGCGCGTTCGAAGAACAGGTCCGCCGCGCCGTTGCCGGCGCCAGTCGCTTTGACGAGGCCGGGGTGCTGGCCTACATCGACCTGGACGGATTCAAACCGATCAACGATTTGATGGGCCACGAAGCCGGCGACGCGGTCTTGATCTATGTCGCGGACTTTCTGCGCAACAGCGTGCGGTTGACCGATACGGTGGCCCGTCTTGGCGGCGACGAGTTCGCCGTCTTGATGGTGCAGACCACGCCGCAGGAGGGCGAACGCCGGGCCCGCACCCTTCAACTGCTGATGAACTCGTCGCACCTGACGTTCCAGGGAAATCTCATTTCGGTGAGCGCGAGCATGGGTGTCGCGCCCTTCGTTTCCGGGGCCGATCCCCGCGCGGTGATGCGGCGGGCCGATGCCGCGATGTACACGGACAAGGGGCGGCGGAAGCCGCACAACACTTGGCAACATCGGATTGGCAGGGACGCCCTCGCCAGTTAGGGAGGCGGCCTCTCTCGGAAAGCCCCCAGCTCGCGCTGGGGGTTTTTCTATTCCGCGCCGCCGCGCGGCATGAGTGTAAATAGCTCTTTGGGCTGGCGAACGCCGCGTAACGCATATCGGCCCAGCGAAACCAATCGGTCCTGACAATGGATGGCCGCATCCGAAAAAGCCGAGGAGACGATTACCTCTTGGTCGAGGGGACGGCACATCGTCTCGATCCGACTGACCTCGTTTACGGCCGGTCCGACGACCGTGAAATCCAGCCGATCCTTGGAGCCGATGTTGCCGTACTGCACTTCCCCGAGGTGAATCGCGATATAGAAATCCGTCGTCGGTTGGCCGGCAGCGGCGCGGGTGCGGTTGACCTCGGCGATCCGCCGCCGCGCTTCCTCCACGGTATCGAGAGCGATGCGGCAAACGTCGGCTGCTGCGGTATCGCCAAGTTCAAAGATCGCCATGAGGCCATCCCCCATGAACTTCAAGACCTGCCCGCCGGCCTGATGAATCGGCTCGACCATGTTTTCGAAATAGTCGTTCAGTAAACGAATCAGCTCGTCGGGCGGCGTGACTTCGGCGATCTTGGTAAAGCCTTGTAAATCGCAGTACCACAGGACTGCCGAGATAGAGCGAACCGAGCCGCGCTCAATCTCGCCCGACAACACACGCCGACCGGCGTCTTTGCCGAGATAAACTTCAAGAAGCGTTCGCGCCATGCGGTGGTTGCGACCGCTCTTGATCGCCAGCCCCAACGTTCGAACTAGTCGCGTCAGACCCTCGATCTCCCGGTCGGAGTATCCCTCAGGCTGGTCGACCGTCCACGAGGAGACCATGCCTTCGGGATAGCGGTCGTTGCCCACGTTGTTGACGCCGCCCTGGGTGAACCCGGTCGCATAGACGATATAGTCGGTCGCGCCGTTGCTCTTGAGTTCTTCAAAAATGGCATAGGGCATCGGTTCGTTTGCGCCATCGATCCGAAACCGCCATTTGTCGAGGCCATGCTCGAACAGGTGGCCAAACGGACTGTTTTCGAGACCGCTCCCGACCTCTCCGCTCACCCGCTCCCAATCGTTTTGGATCGCTCCTTTGCCACGCTCCCAGAGGTATCCCGTTCCGGCATAGACCGGGTGAAGGATGCGCTGGCCGATTTGGACCCGCATCACGTCGGTCCCGGCCTTGGCGAGACGCTGGCAGACGCCGTCAATGAGCTCGGTCTCCGGTAGTCCGGTTAGACCGTTAGCAATCACCCAGTCAGAGATATCGGCAATGGTGGAATCAGACAAAACGGGCTCTCCAGAAACTGGTATGTAGTGGCGACGCGAACGGCGGCAACAAAAACATCAGGGCGCGATTGCTGCGCCTCCACCAAATAGTATCATCCGAAACGCACCAATATCGGGAAGGACAACAATCATGGGCGGGAAAGTTACCGAAAAACTAGAAACCCTGGGCATTTCGCTCCCCGCACCGCCGGCCTCGCAAGGCAGTTATGTCCCCTATGTCGTCACCGGAAACTTGGTTTTCCTGGCCGGTCAGATTGCCCTTGTCGACGGCGTGTTGCAGCACCCCGGTCGAGTTCCGGATGTCGTTTCGTTGGATCAAGCCCAGCAATCCGCCCGTCTGTGCGCAATCAACCTGATCGCGCAGTTGAACGCTGCCTGCAACGGCGATCTCGAACGTGTGGTCCGATGCGTCAAGTTGGGCGGATTCGTCGCCTGCGATCCCGCCTTCACCGATCACCCCAGAGTGATTAACGGTGCGTCCGATCTGATGGCGGCGGTCTTTGGCGACAAAGCGGCCCATGCGCGGTTCGCGGTCGGCGCGCCGTCGCTCCCGCTGGGCGCATCGGTCGAGGTCGATGCCGTTTTTGAGATTCGCTGAACCGCCCGATGGGCGACGCCGAAACACCCGAAACAACAATCAAGGTCGTCGGCGATATCCGGCGGCTTCCGGCGACCCAATGGAATAGGTGTGCCGGGGATGGAAACCCTTTCGTCCAGCATGCCTTCCTGGCTGCGTTGGAGGAAAGCGGAAGTGCCACCGGCGAAACCGGGTGGGCGCCCTATCACCTCGTGATCGAAGACGGTGCGGGCATCGCAGCCTGCGCGCCGATGTATGTGAAGAGCCATTCCCAAGGGGAGTTCGTTTTCGATCATGGCTGGGCCCAAGCCTTCGAGCGGGCCGGCGGACGGTACTATCCCAAGCTTCTGATCGCGATCCCGTTCACGCCTGCGACCGGGCCGCGCCTCCTCGTTCGGGATGGACTGGATCGCGCGCCACTGGAGGACACGTTGATCGCCGGCGCGATTGAGGTCGCCAAGCAACACAATCTCTCGTCGGTGAACGTCAATTTTCCGACCAAGCGGGAATGGGAACGCCTCGGCGCCGCCGACTTTCTGCAACGAACAGGCGAACAGTTCCACTGGACCAACGACGGCTATGGAAATTTCGACGATTTCCTCGGGGCCCTATCGTCACGCAAACGCAAAGCGATCAAGAAAGAACGCCGCGGCGCCGTCGAGAACGACATCGAAATCGAGTGGTTGACCGGCGCCGACCTACGCGAGGAGCACTGGGACGCGTTCTTCGACTTCTATACCGATACGGGCGAGCGCAAGTGGGGGCGGCCCTATCTCACCCGCGCCTTCTACAGCCTCGTCAGCGACACAATGGGCGCCAGCGTCTTGCTGGTCCTGGCCAAGCGGCACGGTCGCTACATCGCCGGTGCGTTGAATTTCATCGGCGCGGATACGTTATACGGACGCTATTGGGGCTGCCTCGAAGATCACCCGTTCTTGCATTTCGAACTGTGCTACTACCAGGCGATCGACTACGCGATCGCGCATGGCTTGGTGCGCGTCGAAGCTGGCGCGCAAGGTCAGCACAAACTGAGCCGGGGCTATTTGCCGATCCATACGTATAGCGCCCACTGGATTGCCGATGACGGCTTCCGCCGCGCCGTCGACCACTACCTCGACCAAGAGCGGGCCGCCGTCGACCAAGACATTGCCGCATTGGACGCCTTCTCGCCCTTCAAAAGATCCGACGGCTGAAGCGCGCCATGCCACCGCCAACCCAGACAACGACCGATACCGCGACCTATACCTGGGCCGACCTCTTTCGCGGCGGCCGCGCGGTCTACACGATCTCGTTGACCTTGGCCGTTTCGCTGCACGCGATGGATGCCTTCGTGGTCTCGACCGTGATGCCTTCGGTAGTCCGCGAGATCGGCGGCGCCCAGTTCTACACCTGGGTCGTGATGCTCTACATGACGGCATCGATCGTCGGGGCAGCCAGCGGGGCGCCGACACGGCTGATGCTCGGCACCCGCCGCGGTTACGTCGCCGCCGGGCTGATTTTTCTAGCGGGCACGATTTTGGCGAGCCTCGCTACCAACATGGGCATTCTCCTCGGCGGCCGAGTCATCCAAGGGTTTGGAGCAGGCTTGATTGTCTCGCAGAACACCGCCCTGATCAGCGAGCTTTTCCCAGGCAATTTGCGAACCCGGATGATCGCCATGAACGGGATGGTCTGGGCAACCGCCGCTGTGTTCGGTCCCACCGTCGGCGGCCTGTTCGATCAACTCGGCATGTGGCGCGGCGCGTTTTGGTTCGCGATTCCGATCATTCTTGGCTTCACGCTGGTTGCGGCGCGGGTTATTCCGGACACCACCAAAGCCGATGCGAACCGCCGCCGGTTCCCCGTCGCCCGGGTCGCCATCCTAGGCTTGGGCGTGCTGATCATGGCGCTTTCCGGGATTGTCGACCATCTCTCGCTTCGCGTTCTCGCGTTGGTCGTCGGCCTGGCGGTAATCTGGTCAAGTTTCCACGCCGACCGAAACGCGACCAACAAGATCTTCCCAAGCCGTCCCTTTTCGTTCACCGGGCCGATTGGACCGGCCTACTGGGTTTTCGTCCTCATCGTGGTTGCACCCGTTTGCGTCGGCACCTTCATGCCGCTCACCTACCGGGTCGTCTACGGTTTGTCGCCGCTCATGTCGGGCTATCTCGGCGCATCGCTCGCCCTTGCATGGTCGGTCTCCGGCATCACGACGGCCGGCGCAAACCTCAAATGGCAGCGCATCTTCATCGTCGTCGGGCCGGCGATGGCCGGCCTCGGAATTCTTGGAATCGGTTACAGCGTCGGCACGTGGCCTTGGCAGGTCGTCACGGCGTTTCAGCTTGTCGCGGGTCTGGGCGTCGGCATGTCGATGTCGCACCTAATGAACTGGACCATGACGCTTGCCGCCCCGGGCGAGGAATCGATCACGGCTGGCTCGATCCACACCGTTCGATCGCTCGGGATTGCGGTCGGCGCGGCGACTGCGGGCCTCGTCGCCAACCTTGGCGGCCTGGGCGACGGCATCAGCACGGAAACGGTCATCCGTGCGGTAAGCTGGGTGGAGAGTATCGGGTCTCTGGCGCCTCTATCGGGGGCAGTGATCGCCGGCGTGCTCGTTTGGCACCGCCGCCGCCGGTTCGACGATCCACAGGGGTCGCCGCTCAGGGTATCCTCGCCGAGCTAGCTAGTGGACGAACTCAGGCACTTTTCCGTCGCCATCGGCTGGATCGTCGCCGCCTTCGTCGTCCGGACCGTCAGTCCTTTTGGTCAATCGCTTCGGCTCGGTACCCGGCGGCAACGCCTTCGGCTTCTTGGTGGCCTTCGCTTTGGGCCCAAGGAACTCAAACGCTAGCTCACCGTCTTTGAGTTCGATCTGGACCGTGCCGCCCTTTTCGAGCTTGCCGAACAGGAGTTCTTCGGCAAGCGGCTTCTTGAGGTGCTCTTGGATGTACCGCGACAACGGTCGGGCCCCCATCAAGCGGTCGTAGCCTTTTACGGCCATCCACTTCCTGGCCTCGTCGCTGAGCACAATGTCGACCTTGCGGTCGGCGAGCTGCGCTTCCAACTGGGCGATAAACTTATCGACGACCCGTTCGACAATCTCGATATCGAGGCCGGCGAACTGAATTACCGAATCGAGCCGGTTGCGGAACTCCGGCGTGAACAAACGCTTGATCGCCTCGCTGTCTTCGTCTTCGCGCAGGCCGCGGCCAAAGCCGATCGCGTGTTTGCTCATTTCGGCGGCACCGGCGTTTGTCGTCATGACCAGAACGACATTCCTGAAATCGACGGCTTTACCGTTGTGATCGGTAAGCTTTCCGTGATCCATCACCTGCAGCAAGATGCTGAACAGGTCGGGGTGCGCTTTCTCGATCTCGTCGAGAAGCAGAACTGCGTGCGGATGCTGGTCGATCGAGTCGGTCAGCAAGCCGCCTTGATCGAAGCCGACGTAGCCCGGCGGTGCGCCAATCAACCGCGAGACGGTGTGGCGTTCCATATACTCGGACATATCGAAGCGGATCAGTTCGACGCCCATGATCGACGCAAGCTGGCGCGCCACTTCGGTCTTGCCAACACCCGTCGGGCCGGAAAACAGGAACGACCCGATTGGCTTCTCCGGTTCGCGTAGGCCTGCGCGCGCCAATTTCATGGCCGAGGACAGTGCGTCGATCGCTTTGTCCTGCCCGTAGACGACGCTCTTCAGTTCGCTTTCGAGGTTCTTTAGGCTCTCGCGGTCGTTCTTCGACACGCGCTTGGGCGGGATGCGCGCGATCTTTGCGACAATCGCTTCGATGTCCTTGGCGCCCACGGTCTTGCGGCGCCGGCTCGGCGGCAACAGCATCTGCGCCGCACCGACCTCGTCAATGACGTCGATCGCTTTGTCGGGCAGCTTGCGGTCGTTGATGTAGCGATCGGTGAGTTCGACGGCCGTCTTCAGCGCGTCCGCCGTGTAGTGAACGCCGTGGTATTCCTCGTAATAGGGTTTGAGCCCCTGGAGAATCTTGACCGCATCCTCAACCGACGGTTCGTTCACATCGATCTTCTGGAAACGCCGCAGCAGGGCGCGGTCTTTCTCGAAATAATTGCGGAACTCTTTGTAGGTGGTCGATCCGATGCAGCGGATTGCGCCGCTAGCCAACGCCGGCTTCAGAAGATTGGAGGCATCCATTGCCCCACCCGACGTCGCGCCCGCACCGATGACCGTATGGATTTCGTCGATGAAGAGGACGGCCCCTTCGTAATTCTCGAGCTCGGTGAGAACGGCTTTTACCCGCTCTTCGAAATCGCCGCGGTAGCGCGTACCGGCAAGAAGAGTACCCATGTCGAGCGAGAAGATCGTCGCATCGTGAAGAACCTCAGGCACTTCGCGGTGCACGATCCGGCGTGCCAGACCCTCGGCGATCGCCGTCTTGCCGACGCCGGGATCGCCGACAAAGAGCGGGTTGTTCTTGGAGCGTCGGCACAGAATCTGAATCGTCCGTTCGATTTCGTGTTCGCGACCGATGAGCGGATCGATTTTTCCGGCTTCGGCCTTTTCGTTGAGATTGACGCAGTAGGCCTCAAGCGCCTCGGTGCCCTTGCGCGCCGTCGGTTCGGCCTCGGCTTCGTCGTCGGCGCCTTCGACCGTACGCGGCGCCGCCTCGCCCGGTGCCTTGGCAATGCCGTGGGAGATATAGCTGACCACGTCGAGACGCGTCATGTCTTGCTGCTGGAGAAAATATGCAGCATGGGATTCGCGCTCTGAAAAGATCGCGACCAGAACGTTTGCGCCCGTGACGTCGTCGCGACCGGACGACTGAACATGTATTAGGGCCCGTTGTATCACCCGCTGAAAGCCTGCCGTCGGTTTGGCGTCTTCGTCGCTGTCGTGGATGAGGTTCTTCAACTCCTCGTCCAAATAGTGGACCAGGACGTCGCGTAACTCGTCCACCCGCACCGCGCACGCTTTCAGGACCGCCGCTGCCTCCGCGTCGTCCATAAGCGCCAGCAACAAATGCTCAAGCGTCGCGTATTCGTGGCGTCGGTCGTTGGCGAGGGCCAGCGCGCGATGCAATGACTGTTCGAGATTGGACGAAAATCCGGGCACTAGTCTTTTTCCATTGTGCACTGAAGAGGGTGCTGATTCTGGCGGGCAAAGTCTACCACTTGATTAACTTTGGTTTCGGCGACCTCGTAGGTGAAGACCCCACAAATACCCACTCCTTTGCGATGGATATGGAGCATGATTTGGGTCGCCTCTTGGCGGTTCTTGTGAAAGAAGCGCTCCAAAACATAGACGACAAACTCCATCGGCGTGTAATCGTCGTTGAGCAACAGAACCTTGTACATCGGCGGCTTTTTGGTCTTGGTGGTCGTCTTCGTCACGACCCCCACATCGAGGCCGCCGCCGTCGCGATCTGCGTCTCGTTCGCTCATATCCATCCTGATTGCGGCAACACGCGTTGCCCAACGATCCGATCTTTCTAATATGCCACTCGACAGCCAAAAAAGAAGGGGTCGGGGTTCGATCGCCCCGGGACAAAAAAAAGCCCGGCCATGCCGGCCGGGCTTTTGTCGCGATTTGATCGCTATTTAGGCGGCGGTTTTCGTCCAACGGTCCATGACAGCGCTGATTTGCGTGTTCAGCGGCTCGAACATGCCCGTGGTGGCTTGCACCGAGAGCTCGCCAAGTTTGGTCGATTCGTCGAGAAAGCGCGACCAGCCCTTCTGGAAGTACTCGGCCTGAAGCTGCGCCGCTTCCTGCGGGTTCTTCGCAGCGAGGATCGTTTGGCTGGCTTGGATCCCTTCATTGACGAGATCCTGGGTCGCTTTGGTCGCATAGCTGGAAAGCTTTTCCATGCCGTTCAACCACGCGTCGCTCGATGCCATCGACGCATCGATGGTCGATTTGCCGATCGCGGACATGTCGTCAAAATTTCGGGCGGCGTTTCCAGCGGCGTCGCGCGACATCGTCACGGCCTTCTCGAAACCCTTTGTCGCTGCGTCGGTGCCCTCTTTCAGGAACACATCGACATTCTCTTTGCCGGCCTTCAGCGCCGCATCAATGGTCTGGGTCGCAGCTTCCTGCGCCTTGAAACCTTCTCCGGTTGCCTTTTTCGTCATTGCAGTCCCCTTAGAATTCTTTCGCAACTGCGATATTGCGTTGCAGCAAACCTAAGATAGGTGGGCTGCCGTCAATGTCAAGGCGTTTTTGTGCATCGCAGCATTAGCCGCCCAGGAAGGTGATGACGCCGCTTTCGTACTTGAACTGGAAGCTCGCGCCTTCGCGACCGGTGGCGCGGTCCATCGATTGAGCTTCGACAGGGCTGTAGCTTCGGCCATAGCCGGTCAGCCGGTCGGCGGCGACAGGACGCTGCACCCGCACCGGAACGCCGGTTGGATCGCGAGACAGGAGAAACCGGCGGAACGGCAAACCCTCAAGCTGGTCGGCCGGCCCGGTATAGGCGTGCGCATTCAAGACCCCGTTGACACACATCAGAACAACCCAGAAGTAGGAATCGGAGCGAAGGTAGCGAACCTCATCGGGCGGGGCCGGCGACGCAGCGGCCACTGTGCCTTGAAATGCCTTGAATTCCGCCGCGTTGAGTTCGAGCGACCCGGTCTTCCCGACAAATCCGCCGATTGCCGACGGGAACGCCCGGTCCGCAGTCAGACCGCCTCGGAAGACATGCCCCGTCACTGTCGCCCCCTCGCCACGCTGCAAAAGGTCGTAGGTCCTGACCTGTTTCGTATACTCGGCGTTAAACACCAGTCTGTAGCGTTCCAACGTCGACTGTGGACAGCTTTGCCGCAGGTCCTCTCCCGTCACGTAGTCGAACCAGTTCGCTTGGCGGCCCAAGACGCCGCTGTTCGGTAGACTGCAGGCACCGACCAGAAGCACCACACCGAGTGAGGCAACGTTCCGAATTAGATTCACTATCAAGACTCTCCCGCAACCACTTGAAATATATGAATAGACACGAGACCAAATGCTCTTCTATCATCCCCCCAGGCGCACCCAAGGCGCGCCGGTCGGGGAACACCTCCAGATTGGACAGGGGCGCGAGCGGTTGCGGGGAAAAGTAGACATGCTTTTGCGATTTGTCGCCCTCGGCGTTGTGGCCATCACATTCGCGTGGGCGTTGAACGCAAATCCGGCCCATGCCCGATATGCGGCCATGATCGTCGATGCCGACTCCGGCGAGATTCTTTTCTCGCGGAACGGCGAGGCCATCCGTTATCCCGCCTCGCTTACAAAAATGATGACGCTTTACTTGGCGTTCGATGCGCTGGATTCCGGCAAGCTCAGGCTTAACCAAAAGCTTTCCGTGTCCAAGCGCGCCGCCGGGCAAACGCCGTCGCGACTCGGCCTCCGGGCTGGCTCAACGATCACAGCCAAAGACGCCATACTGGCGATGGTCACTAAATCGGCCAACGATGCCGCTACGGTGGTGGCCGAAGCGCTCGGCGGCACAGAGATCAACTTCGCCGAGATGATGACCGACAAGGCCCGCGACCTCGGGATGCGGCGAACGACCTTCCGTAACGCGACCGGCCTGCCCAATCGCCACCAACGCACCACCGCCGGCGACATGACCGTGCTCGCCCGCGCGCTCTTGAACGACCATCCGCGCTACTATCATTACTTCTCGACCACCAAATTCTCCTATGCCGGCAAGACCTACCGGAACCACAATCACCTCCTTGGACAATATCAAGGCGCCGATGGGATCAAGACCGGCTACATCCGCGCATCGGGATTTAATGTCGTCGCCTCGGTCCGTCGCGGCGATCGCCGTTTGATCGGTGTCGTGTTCGGTGGACAGTCGGCGAATTCGCGCGACAACCACGCAATATCTTTGTTCGATCGCGCGTTCAGCGTCATTGAGGCGCGTAACCTGCCGACCCCTGCGGTCAAACCGTCACGCCCCAACGTTCCCGAGCCGCAACTCGCAGCCGACGCCCCAGCAGAAGCGGGCGCCCCCGAACAGGGATCGACCGACGGTACCGAAGCGACCACGGATGCCTCGGTGCCGAGCCTTCCTGAAATGGCCAACAGATCGACAAATCAGCGAACCTGGCTGATCCAAGTCGGTGCCTTCAGCGACAGAGACTCCGCCTTCCACGGGATTCGCCAAGCTTCGGAGATCGCCGCGCGCTATTTGAGCGACGCTCGCGTTGCCGTGAGCGAGGCACCGTCACGGGCCAATGCGCCGCTCTATCGCGCACGAATCGTCGGGATTACGCGGGAAAACGCTTTATCCGCCTGCCGCACCCTGGTGAAGAACGGCATCGACTGCGTCGCTCTCAATCCGTCCGGCGGTTGACCTCTCGATAGCCGCCGTCGCGCCACGCGACTATAATCCCTGCCAAGCGCCAATTCGGGTGCGTTGCCAACTGGAGGTAGGGATGAACGGACCGACACCATTCGAACGCATGAAGCGCCACGGCGCGATCGTTCACAGCAGCCACGACGAATTGGCCCTCGAGAATTTCGCCCAAGCGATGCATTTCGAGGTATTTGGCCACCTGATGCCGGGCAACAAGGACGTCTATCAGAACCGCGTTCTACCCGCGTTCAAGAAACGTAAGGGCCGCCAACCGACGACCCGCAAAGAGGTCCGGGCAGAGATGCGCGAGGACCCCTATCACCAAACCTGGAGCGCACTGCGCCGAACCACGCAAGAAATGATGTGGGTGGCGACCGACACCTGCTTGCATCGAACATACGACGAACTGCATGAACGTGCCCAACCGCGCGGACGCACGCTCGGTTCGCTTGAACTCGACGCCGGTCTCGACCTTCCGCGCTACATCACAGCCGTCGACATCCACTGTATGCCGGGCGGTTATTGCGGCGAGGCAACGGCGAACGACGTCTATGCCGGGGCGCTCTACGACCGCGGCGTCTATTCCATTACCCAAGGGTTCCTCGGGCCGAAGGTTGACGGCTTCGGTCGATCGAGCACGGCGTACATCAAACGCAACTATCCCCGCTTCAAGACGGGCAAGATCCTGGACGTGGGATGCGCGGTGGGACACGGATCTGTTGCGATCGCCGAGACGCTTCCCGATGCAGAAATTCATGCGATCGACGTTGCGGCCCCGATGCTGCGTTATGCCCACGCGCGTGCCGAAAGCCTCGGCGTGCCTGTACACTTCTCGCAACAAAGTGCCGAACACATGACCTACCCGGACAACACGTTCGACTTCGTAATATCGGGTGCGACTCTCCACGAATTGTCGACCGCTGGGATCAAGAACATCATCCGCGAGTGCCACCGTGTGCTCAAACCGGGCGGGGTGATGATCCATATCGAGCAACCCCAATACGACGGGATGGATCCCTACGATCAGTTCATGCGCGACTGGGACACCTTCGGCAACAACGAGCCGTTTTGGGGCACGCTGCACGACATGGATCTGCAAAAAATTGCCGTGGCGGCTGGTTTCGCAAGCGACAAGGTCCACCAATCGATGGAATGGGGTGATGAAGAGCGGCGGCAGGTCTACAACGTAGACAAACCGGGTGAGGCACCGACCCCGCCATGGTTCTTTTATACGGCGACTAAGTGAACGCTCGGCACCGATCTACGGGGAACGCCCAATGACGCAGCAACCGACCCTTCGACCATGAAGCCTGTTGGGATTCGGCAGATGGGCCGGCACGGCGCAATGGCCGCCGTGAGTCATGACGAGGCGGCACGAGAGGACTTTATCGCATCTATGTATTTTGCGGTTCAGGCCGATGTCTTTCCGGGCAACCGACACGCCTACGATCGCCGGGTTTGCCCAGCGTTCGAGCAGGACCACGGTCGTACGCCAAAAGACCGCCACGAAATTCGGCGCGCCATGGCAGACGAACCGCTTTTCCAATGGTGGAGCGGACTTCGGCGCACCACCCAGGAAATGAAGCAGGCAACGGGCGAAGAACTCGTGCACCGCCAGGTCGACCGCATCAACCACGACGTTGCTCGGCTCGGACGCGCGGCGAAGGGCACGCTGCGACTGAATCCGCAGTTGGCCCTACCGGGTTACGTCGCCAAGGTCGATTTCCACGGTCAACCCGGCGGATACTACGCAGAGCGATGCCCCAACGATGCCACACCGGCGGCGATTTACGACCCCGGCGTCTTCGTTCTCACGAAGGGCTTCATGGGCCCCTACTGCGAAGCGGCGGGCGCTTCGGCAATCAACTTCCTGAAGGCCCGGTTCCCCGATCTCCGCCCGAAGCGAATCCTCGATATCGGCTGCTCGGTTGGCCACAGCACATTGCCTTACTGTGCGATCTACCCGAAGGCGCGGATCGATGCGATCGATCTGTCTGCACCGATGCTGCGCTACGGTCACGCCCGCGCCAGCTCGATGGGCCAGACGATTCACTTTTCTCAACAGAACGCCGAAGCGACGGATTTCGCGGACGGATCGTTCGATCTCATCGTTTCCCACATCGTTCTGCACGAAACATCGAAGCGTGCCCTTCGCAATATCGTCGCCGAATCGTTTCGGTTGCTGGCTCCTGGTGGCCTAATGCTTCACGTCGAGCAGCGCCAGCACGACGGCATGGATTCGTTCGAGCAGTTCTACTACGACTGGGATACGCTCAATAACCACGAACCGTTCTGGGGCACGTTGCACGACACCGATCTTGGAGACGTCGCAACGGGCGTCGGTTTCGACCGTGCGCGCATTTTTCAGGAGATGGTGCCGAACGCGGTTGCGGCAGACCTCCTCAAGGCAAGCATCGACAGCGGTCAGGACTTTAAGCGCACCGCCACTTGGCTTGCGTTCGGCGCCACTAAGGCGTGATTAGACGGTCGGCGGTTGCACGCCGCTTGCGGTGAGTTCGGCGAAAAGTTGTTCTTTGAGCCGGTCAAGGCCGGCCTGATCGTGCGCCTCGATCCGGGCGACCAGAACGGCTTGGGTATTCGATGCCCGGAGCAACCACCACCCGTCCTCGTTGCTCACCCGGACACCGTCGAGGTCGACCACATCGGCCCCCGCGGCGCGCATCCGTTCGGCAACCTCGGCGGCCACGGCGAATTTCCGCGCCTCGGCACACTCGAACCGGAGTTCCGGCGTGTTCACGAATACCGGCAGCTCGGCCAACATCGCACCGATCGATTTTCCGCTCCGCTGGATGAGTTGAAGCGTCCGGACGGCCGCATAAAGTCCATCGTCGAAACCGAAATAGTCGTCCGCAAAGAAGATATGCGCGCTCATCTCGCCTGCGAGCTTTGCGCCCGTTTCGACCATCTTGGCCTTTACCAGCGAATGTCCCGCCGCCCACATCACAGCGTTGCCGCCGAGGCGGCGGATTTCATCGAACAACGCAATGCTGCACTTCACATCGCCGATGATCGTTGCCCCGGGGTGGTTGTTGAGGACATCCCGGGCGAGTAACGCCAACAACTGATCGCCCCACACGATACGCCCGGCGGCATCGATGACTCCGATCCGGTCGCCATCGCCGTCGAACGCAAAACCCAGCGCCGCGCCATCGCGCGCCACGGCATGCTGCAATTGTTCCAAGTTTTCCGGCACCGTCGGATCGGGGTGATGATTGGGAAAATCGCCGTCGACGGCCAGGTTGATCAGGACGTGACGCCCTGGGATGCGCGCGGTCAATGCCTCGAGAACCGCCCCCGCGGCCCCGTTGCCTGGATCCCACGCTACCGTGAGGTCACTCGGCAGCTCGGCGCCGGCGACCAGGCGGTCGACGTATCGGCCCGCGATATCGACCGTTTCCTCCGTACCGTCGCCAATCTCGAAGTCGCCGGCCGCGGCAATCTTTCCCAGGGCCTGGATGTCCTCGCCGAAGAACCCGGCGCGGCCCAACATGAACTTGAAGCCGTTATGGTCGGGCGGGTTGTGCGAGCCGGTCACCATAATGCCGCCGTCGGCGGACGTGTCGTGCACGCTGAAATAGAGCATCGGCGTGGGGCCGAGCCCGACTCTGCGTACCGCGATTCCGGTCGACTTCAGGCCGGCGACAAGATGGTCCGCCAGATCCGGCGAACTGTGGCGACCGTCGTATCCGACGTTGACCGTACGCCCGCCGCGCCGCCGAACAATGGTGCCGAACGCGCGACCGATCGCCATGGCATCCGCGGTGCCCAATGTCTCGTCGAGCACACCTCGAATGTCGTAGGCCCGCAGGATCGAGGGATCGAACCGGTGCGCGTTCATGCGTTGATTGGGGAGACCGGACGTCGACCCACGCTGAAGTAGGAAAACCCGGCGGCGGCGGCATCCGCCGGATCGAAGAGATTGCGAAAATCGACCAGGACCGGCACGGCCATCGCCGCCTTGAGCGCGGCGAGGTCCAAGCGACCCGGCTTGAAGTGGTCCCATTCGGTGACGATCGTTGCCGCGTCGGCACCTTTGGCTGCGGCAACGGCGCTGTCACACCAAGTGATGCCGTCGATTTGTTCGCGGGCATGCGATTCCCCTTGGGGATCGAAGACCCGAACCGCGGCGCCGGCTGCCATAAGACTTTGCACGAGGTCGATGGCGGGGCTATCGCGCACGTCGTCGGTATTCGCTTTGAAGGTAATTCCAAACACCGCGACGGTCTTGTCCGACAGCGATCCGCCAACCGCCGCCGAGACTTTTTCTGCCAGTGCCCGCTTACGGGCGTCGTTGACCTCGATCGCCGTTTCCACCAACCGCGTCGGGACGCCGGCTTGCGCGGCGCCGTGGGCCAGCGCAGAAGTGTCCTTCGGAAAGCACGATCCGCCGTATCCCGGCCCGGCGCTCAAGCCCCAGCGGCCGATGCGGCTATCGAAACCCATGCCGCGCGCGACGTCTTCGACATCGGCACCGACCCGCTCACAAAGGTCGGCGATCTCGTTGATGAAAGTGATCTTCACCGCCAGAAACGCATTGGCGCTATACTTGATGAGCTCCGCGGTCTCGACGTCGGCGACCACCAATCGGTCCGGGCGCCCCTTAATCAGGGGTTCATGCAGCGTCCGCAGGACGTCCGCCGCACGTTTGCTTTCAACGCCGACAACGATCCGGTCGGGCGACGCAAAGTCCGCCACGGCGCTGCCTTCCCGCAAGAATTCCGGAACCGACGCGATATCGAAGTCAGCCGCGGGTGCGGTTGCCCGAACGATTTCGGCTACCGAGCGATTGGTGCCAACCGGCACCGTCGACTTGGTCACGACCACCGTGTATCCCGACAGATAGGGGGCCAATTCCGCAGCGGCAGCATGGACGTAGGAAAGATCTGCGTCGCCGTTCTCTTTGGGTGGCGTGCCAACCGCGATGAAGACGACATCGGCGCCTGGAACGGCGTGCGCCGCCGTCGCTGCAAACGTTAGGCGGCCGCTGGCGACGTTCCGCGCGACGACTTCGCCAAGTCCAGGCTCGTAGATCGGGATATCTCCAAGACCCAACCGCTCCAGAATCGCGGGATTCTTGTCGATGCATGCGACATCGTTGCCGATATCGGCGAAACACGCGCCAGAAACAAGGCCGACATACCCGGTACCGATCACAACGATTTTCATCGATTAGACACCGAGGTCCAGACTACGGATGTACTTGACCAAGTCGTCGCGCAAATCGGGCCGCCGAAGGCCGAACGCGATATTTGCGCGGAGGTATCCCGACCGCTGGCCGCAGTCGAAGCGCTCGCCGTCGATCTCGATGCCGGCAAACTCCTCGACGGAGGCCAACCAAGACAACGCGTCGGTCAATTGGATCTCACCGCCAGCACCCTTCTCTTGACGGTCAAGATACTCGAAGACTTTTGGAGTCATGATGTAGCGCCCGACCACCGCATAGTTCGACGGCGCGTCCGCCTGCTTCGGTTTTTCGACGAGCGCGCGGACATTCACAACCTTTCCGTTCGCGGCGGCAACATCTAGAACGCCATAATTGGAGATGTCCGCACCCTCGATAATTTCGGCCGCAACCATCCCGCCGCGACCGGAATAGGCGTCAACCATTTGCTTGAGGCAGGGAACGTCGGCGAGGAAAATATCGTCAGGCAGCAAGACCGCAAACGGCTCGTCACCGATGAAGTGTCGTGCGCACCAGATCGCATGGCCCAGTCCGAGGGGCTCCTGCTGCCGCGTGTAGGCGACCTTGCCCGGCGCAGGCAACCAACTACTCAAACTGGCGGCGGCCTCTGCCTTGCCGCGCGAACGCAGGAGCGCCTCTAGCTCGGTTGAATGATCGAAATGGTCCTCTATCGCGCTCTTGCCCTTGCCGGTAACAAAGATGAACTCTTCAATCCCGGCCGCGCGGGCTTCCTCAACCGCATAGTGGATCAACGGTTTGTCCACGATCGGAAGCATTTCCTTGGGCAATGCCTTGGTCGCGGGCAAAAAACGCGTCCCAAGACCGCCCACGGGAAAAACGGCTTTACGCACAGTAGCGGTCATTTTTGGCGGGCTCCAGGCGGGGCAGAAAGGCGGGTTCTTGTGCCATGCGACCGAGCGTCAGGCAAGTTTAGCCTTTTCCCAGCAGGAGGTCCTTCGCTTGGTTGATTTTCGTCGCCAGGAAAGTCGACCCGCCCTGATCCGGATGCATCCCCTTCATGAGACGGTGGTGGGCCTGCCTGATCTCCGTATCGCTAGCACCCGGCTCCAGGCCGAGGACGGCGAACGCTTCGGTGCGGGACATCGTGCCTGGGCCGGCGGGCGCGGTATCGGCCGAATGGGCGTGCCGATCCCGCCAGTCCGGTCCCAATCGTCGATCCAAATAGGTCTCCAGCAACTGTGCCGATTCCGAATCGTCGCGACCGCATTCTTCGAGGAGCGCGATGAGCTCCGACTCTGACAACGCGCCGAGTTCGCGACCCGCAAACCGGCCCTGCAAGACGCTCCCGTCGAGCATACCGGTGTCATGGTCAAGACGCATGCGCAGTGTCGCAGTTCGCACCTCGGATGTCTGGCCCGTGCGTGCGGCATCCACTGGGTCGGCGGCCCGCGAGAACGCAGCCCGTTTGGCGCGTCGTCGGAAGTACATGAACCCGGCCATTAACAGCGGGAACATCGCGCCCCACAGGCCCCGCGACGCAAGAAACCCGAGGACCGCGACGCCCGCAAGGACGGCGAGCCAACGCCCCGCGCGAAGGATTGCGCGCGGCTCGGCGGTGACAAACCAGAGCGCCACGAGGAACAGCGTTCCAAGCGCCGCAAAGCCGATCAGAAGCCAGAACATCCTAGGTTTTCAACTGGTTGGTAAGGCGCCGAACGTCGGGGCTCGCTTTACGGCCAAAATCGGCAAGGGCGCGCCGCCCACCCGCCGCATAGACCGCGACCGCGTTGAGGAGATCGCGGAGCTGATTGGGGCTCGACGCATCGAACCGACAGTGCGCGCCACGGGTCAGCTTTGCGATTTGGCGAAACGCCATTTCTGCGATCGGCTCGGACCCTTCCTGAAAAAGGAACACCGGCACGCCGAGGACCCCTAGCTTTCCGGCGGCATGACAGAGGTCGTCGACGCTTTCTTCCATACAGTCGCCAACAAACACCACGGCGTTGACTCTACCGTGTCTGGTTTCAGCCACCGCATGGTCCAGAACCTTGCGAATCTGCGTGTGCCCACCTAGACAAAATACCCCGCTCATTCGGCGAATAAGGTCGGCCGAATTGGCGATCCACGGAGTCGCCGCAAATTCGTCGAAACCCCGGTAGTAGGCCAACTGTATCTCCAGGCCGCCCAGGGCCGCCGTTTCGCGGAACATCTCGGCCTGGATATGACATGCGCGATCCCACATCGGCTCTCGGCTGGCGGTCGCGTCGAGCGCGAAGATCAAACGCCCCCGCCCGGTCCTCGGCGTAACCGGCGTCAGCGCGACAGTGTTGAGAAACTGCCGAACGCCGGTTTGCGCGGTACGTGCTGGAATATGTCGCGGTTTCTTTCCCATGGCATCTCGAACTTCTACTAGCCCCACTATATAGGGCCGGTCCGCGTGTACCACAGGGGTGGACCACGGTCAGTCCACGACGATCTGGCCGTTCGGAAAGAACGCCTTGTAGGCAAAGGCAAAATCGATCCCGTAGGGATAGTCCGCCAGCGCGCCATCCCCAGCCCGTCGCTGCACGACGACGTTGCCGACATCGACGCCCTGTGCGATCGACGAAGAGTCGAGCGCCGAGTTTTGCCCAGGCTCCCAGGTGATGACGAAACCGTCGTCCGTCTCGACCCGCCCGCGTTCGCGTAAGAGATCCAGCGACCACGCTGCCTTCGTTCCATTGCCCTCACGATCGACGGTGATCACCCGCGCTAACGGGGCGACCCCCACCTGTTTCAGCGTCTTTAACGCTTCACCCCGGTAGAGGAAGGGAGTCGAGCTGGAATCGTAGCCAGAGTAGGGATTGGCGCCGTATCGCCTCAGACTGGCGTTTGTCGGCACCAGCAAGGTCGCCGCGGCGTTCGCCCGTGCCTCGAAGTTCGCCCAGGACTCAAGCCGGGCCGGAAGGACGGCGAGCCGCTTCCCGAGGAGCTCGCCGATGATTGCTTCGCCGAGGAATTGTTGCCACCAGCTTTCGGTCTGGCGGTCATACATCACGAGGTCGGAATGGCGCAGCTTGCCTGTGGTGCCAAAATCGAGAACCCGCTCGTCGAGCCGCCGATCGAACACCACCGCGGCGTTGCACAGGGGGCAAAAGGTCACCGAGATCGGCACACCACCCAGTTCGTCGTTGACGATTTCGTGCCACATCAGAATGGACAGGGGATATGCCCGCATTTCCCCGTTTATGGTGACGCCAACGACGGGTTCTGTGGGCTCGATCCGAAAATCGCGGTAGTCGGCGACCGCCGCCAGATCGATGAACTGGGGCCGGTCAATCGCTGGAATGCCGTCCTTCGGCGGTCCGCCGGAAAGGATTTCGTCGAATTCGACGGATGTTTTGGAGAAGTCGGTAGTCGGCCATTCGTAACGCCACACAGATGGTTCAGCCCACGCCGCACCAACCAAGACCGCGGAGCAGAAGACCGCGCCAGCGGCGGCCCGCAAGACTCTATTCATCATCATGTGCTCCTATTCCAGCCACGGGGGACATGCCCTACATTGACCCTCAACGGAGGGGGGCCCAAGTCAAAGCGGGTCAAGCTTTCGTGACACCTTCGCCGCCCGAGGAACGTCGCGCCAAGATCGCCCATGACGGATTACGTTGACTGCATAGTGATCGGCGCCGGCGTGGTTGGGCTGGCGATCGCGCGGAGCCTTGCCGTTCAGGGGCGAGAAGTTCTGGTTCTCGAAACGGAAGACCGAATCGGCAGCGTAACGAGCGCGCGCAACAGCGAAGTCATTCACGCCGGCATCTACTATCCGCCACGCTCGAAAAAGGCGGCCCTTTGCGTCGAGGGGAAATCGTTGCTGTATCGCTATTGTGTCGAGCACGGCATTCCCCACCGCCGATGCGGGAAACTGATCGTCGCAGCGGACGATGGAGAAGTGGGACGACTCAAGCACATCCAAGCGACCGGCATTGCCAGCGGCGTCACCGACCTCAAATTGATCAGCGGCGCCGACGCCCAAGACCTGGAACCCCAACTTCAATGTCACGCGGCGCTGCTATCGCCGTCCACCGGCATCGTCGATAGCCATCAATATATGCTTGCGCTGGAGGGCGATATCGAGGCCTCGGGCGGCGCGATCGCGCTGCGGAGCACGTTTGTGGCGGCAACCCCGACTGCGGCGGGCCTTAGGGTCCGCGTGGATACCGCTGAGTCGGGGAGCATCGAACTCGACTGCCGCATCTTGATCAATGCCGCCGGACTCGAGGCGCAAGCGGTCGCGCGCGCCGTGGACGGGTTACCGCTGGATCTGATCCCACCCCAGCACCTCGCCAAAGGAAGCTACTTCATCTTGGAGGGCAAAGCGCCGTTCGATCGCTTGATCTACCCATTGCCAACCAGCGCCAGCCTCGGCCTGCACTACTCGGTTGATCTTGGCGGACAGGCGCGTTTCGGACCCGATGTCGAATGGGTCGATGCCATCGATTACCGTGTCGATGACAATCGTGTCGCCGCCTTCGAGGCGAGCATCCGCCGCTATTTCCCGGCATTGGGGCCCGGCGCGCTCCATGCGGGCTACGCCGGCGTTCGGCCGAAAATCGTCGGCCCCGGTGCGGCGGCCGGCGACTTCGTCGTCCAGGGACCTGGCGAGCACAGGATTGCGGGCTTGTTTAACCTGTTCGGGATCGAATCGCCCGGGCTAACCTCTTCGTTAGCGATTGGCCGCTATGTTGCCGAGGCCATTGGCACAACCGCATGAGCCCCGGGCCGATTCTTGTCGGCTGTGGGCGAAACCGCTAGGTTAACGCCATTCAGCGAAGGGCCACCGAACCATGCTCCGATTGATCGCCACATCCATTCTTATTGCGTTTGGCGCCTCCCAGGCCATTGCGGCGAACGTTGGCGGCGCCCGCAGCTACGAATCTCAACTATCCGGCGCCACCGACACCTCGATCGAATTTTCGAATCAGAGCGACTGGAAGGGTGTCGTCGGTGGCGGCATCGGCCTCGTTCCGGAATTCATCGGTGCCAACGACTATGAAATCGGCGCGCTGCCGCTCGTCGACGTGGAGTGGCGCGGCGCCTACTTCATCAGCACCCAGCGCGGTGCAGGGTTGAACCTATACCGTCGCTCCGGGCTAAGGTTCGGGCCGCGCTTCACCTACGATCGCGGGCGCGATTCCTCCAATAGCTCGTTTCTCACGGGTCTCCCGGATGTCGACCCCGCCATCGAGATCGGCGCGTTCCTCGAAACCTTGAACGGGCCCTTTCGTTTCAAGGGTGATCTGCGCAAGGGGTTGAACGGACACGAAGGTTTCGTGGCGTCGTTCGACTTGGCGGTCGGCGGGCGCCTGAACGAAAAATCGAATCTCATCCTCGGTGGCGTCACCCATTACGCGAGCAAGGACTACACCAAGGCCTATTTCGATTCGACGGTAGCCGCAACGGGCCGCGCGTTGTTTAGCGCCGACGGGGGCGGGTTCTCGGATGTCGGGGGCTATGCCACTGTCGTCTACAACATTAGCGAGCGCGTGTTCGTTTCCGGCATGATCCGGGGCACTCTGCTCATCGGCGAAGCTGCCGATAGCCCGATTTCTCAGTCCGACGGTCAGTATTTTTTCGGCACCCTCTTTGGTTACCGCTTCTAGCTACCAGGCCCCGATTTCCTTCAACGTCCGGACGAGCGGCGCCGGGAGGGCGCCACAATCACTGTCCGGGCCGGCGCCGGCATCGCGCGGGGCATCGCGGTATTCCAGGTAACGCCATCCTTGGTGGGGTCGCCTTGGCTGTAGGACGGTCGGGACAAGATCGGGATCAAGAACCAACGCACAACGTTTGCCCTCCGGGTTGGTCGCAATCTCAATTCCAACGATTTTCTGGCGGACCTGGACATACCCCTTGATGATCCAATAGATCGAGCCTGCACCGGCGATCTCATCGGCGCGCCGCGGGCGATGGCGCGTGAAGTGACGCAGCGTGCCCTCTTGCTTCAGCCGGCGCGCTTGGATGGCCCGCAATTGATCGACGTCATCGACGCCGACGCACAGCTTGAGGATGTTCAAAGGCATGATCCCGCTAGACTAGCAGTGCGCGCGGAGCGGGCAAGACAGGATCGACCCTGGAGCGAGCCCGGGTTAGCTTCGTAATGTTGAGGAAATTTTGAAAGCGTGGTGAGCGTGCAAAACAAGAGTGACCGGGTGGTTATCGCTGGCGCCGGACCAGTCGGCCTGACAGCCGCGTATGCCCTAATCAGGCAGGGAATTTCCGTCTTGATTTTGGAGTCCTACGCCGACGTTCCGACTGAACCGCGGGCATCGACCTTCCATCCCCCGACCATGAAACTCCTGGAGACGTTGGGGGTCGCCGACGAGCTCCATGCAATGGGGATTGAAGTCGCCAAATGGCAATACCGCGACCTCAAGGAGGGTTTGGTCGCCGAATTCGATCTCGGGTCCCTCGCCGACATCACTCGGTACCCGTACCGGCTCCATTGCGAACAGCACAAATACGCGCAAATGCTACTGTCGAAGGTCGAAACATCCGATCTTTGCGAGATTCGCAAGGGACGTACGGTCGTGGCGGCCCGGTCCGACGGCAAGGGTATTTCAGTCTCCGCCGAAGGCCCCAATGGTCCGGAGGAGGTATCCGGCCGCTACCTCATCGGTTGCGACGGCGGCAGAAGCGCGGTGCGCCATGCGATGGGCGTAAGCTTCGAAGGCCAGACCTTCGAGGAACGCTTTCTGGTGCTGACCACGCCGTTCGACTACGCCCCCTACGGATTCCGGGGAACCTGCTATATCGCCGACCCGGAGCGTTGGTATTCCATGTTCAAGGTACCGGCCAATGGCCCCCCAGGGCGTTGGCGCGTAGTCTCGCCGGTAACGCCGGGCACGAGTGAGGACGAAGCGTTCGACGACGACGCCTGTCAGGCCCGGATACAAGCCGTCCTGCCCCATCCCGACGGCGGAACGTTCCCGATCGTCCACAAGAACATCTATCAAGTTCACCAACGCATTGCCGGCCGTTTTGCCGACGGGAACATGTTCTTGGCCGGGGATGCTGCGCATATCAACAACCCGTTAGGAGGGATGGGGCTCAACTTCGGCATTCACGATGCCCTGAACCTCACAGAAAAAATGGGGGCAGTGATGCGCGGCGAGGCGAGCAACGATGTCTTCGCACTGTACGACCGCCAGCGGCGCACCGTCGCCGAGGAGTACCTACTCGCCCAAACCGCCCAGAACAAGAAGGACCTCGAAGAACGCAACCCTGTGGACCGACAGAAACGGCAGGTCGAATGGCGCGAAACCGCGGCCGACCCGGACAAGGCCCGCGCGTTCCTTCTCCGCACCGCGATGTTCAAATCCGTTGAGCGCGCCGAATCGATTACCTAGCAATAGACCAACCGCGGCAACCGCCCACAATGCACGAGGATTTCGTATGACTGATTCGCTTGGCCACCGACTCAAGATCGGCGTCGTCGTTCCGTCCACCAACACCGTGGTCCAGACCGAATTTGCCGCGATGCAACCCTTTGGGGTTACCAATCACGTGTCTCGCATTTCCATTCCCGACGTGAAGCTGGGGACCGACGACGACTTCATCGCCCATATCGAGCGAATGCGCGCTGGGATCGATGCCGCGGTTGAGCGCGTTATGACGTGCCATCCCGACTACGTCGTTAACGGACTGTCCTTGGAGGCGTTTTGGGAAGGGCTCCAGGGTAGCCTCGACATGCTGGACCGGTTAGAGAAAAAGTTCTCCATCAAAATGTCGATGGGCAACAATGCGATCTTGGAAGCACTCCAAAAAGTCGGCGATATCAAAAAGATAGCGCTGATCACGCCGCACAAACCCTTGGGCGACGAGCGGGTACGCCGCTTCTTCAACGAGGCCGGCTACGAGGTCACCGATCTATTCAGCTTCAATGTCGGCATGCCCGCCGAGATCTGTCACGTCAGCGAGAGCGCCCTCCGTGATGCGACGCTCAAGGTCGATGCCAGCGACCCCGACGCGATCGTGCAGGTGGGCACCGGCCTTGCGAACGCCCGGGTCGCCGGTGAAGCATGGCATTGGCTAAAGAAGCCGGTCATCGCGATCAACACAGCGTGCTATTGGCATGCCCTGCGCCACAGCGGCATTGACGACAAAGTACAAGGATTCGGTCCGCTCCTCGCCGACTATTAGTCCGCGACGTTCAGAACGATTATGGTATCCCCTTCGTCGACGAATTGGCCTTCCGACACCTCGACGCTGGCGACCGTGCTGTAGACCGGGGCGCGCAGGACGTGCTCCATCTTCATCGCCTCGACGACCGCCAACCGGTCGCCCGCCGATACCGCCGCTCCTGCCCTCACGAAAATCTGCGTCACCTTGCCCGGCATCGGCGCGACGACGGCCCCGTCGAAAGCCGCCGCTGCACCGGTGGGCGCGAACGGATCGGCCCAGACCAATCGGTGGACGGCCTCATCGTCGATCACGTGCAAGCCGCTTGCCGCGGTCGCGACAAGCGCGGAATAGGGCCGATCGTCGAGCCGAAACGAAACGGTATGCGCATCAAACTCAACGCGCTCGATCGAGGTGAACTTACCGTTCCACCCCATCCGGTAACGCCCCGAGCCGAAATCCTCCAGGCAAACGGTCTGCGCACCGCCGGGCTGGACGATATGAACCGCGCGGCGCGGCGGCAGATTTAGTCGCCACCCCTTCCGATCATCCCATGGGTCGTCGGTCTCGGCCCGGTCCGTGGGTGGTTCGTTCACCATGAACAGACTCGCTGCCGCGACCGCTTCATGAGACGGCGCCCCGCTGTTCGCTATCAGCGACGGCAAGGCCCGATCGATGTAGTGAATATCGAACGCACCGGTGTTAAACGCCGGTCGGCGCAGCAGCGTCGCGAGAAAAGCCAAATTCGATTCCGGCCCCTCGATTCGCGTGCTGAGAATGGCATTTAGCAGGCCGTCTCGTGCCGCCTCGCGGGTCGCCCCCCAGACGATCAATTTCGCGATCATGGGGTCGTAGTACGGGGTAACGACGTCACCGGCGTCGACGCCGTAGTCTACCCGCACGTTCGGACCAGCCGGCCAAACCGCGCCGTCGAGACGCCCCGGTGAAGGGAGAAAACCGTTGTCCGGCGATTCCGCATAGAGGCGGGCCTCAATCGCATGTCCTTTCACGCGGATGCCCTCCTGGCGCAGCGGCAGCGCCTCGCCCGCCGCAACCCGAAGTTGCCATTCAACCAAGTCCAAATCGGTAATCGCCTCGGTAACCGGGTGCTCGACTTGGATCCGCGTATTCATTTCCATGAAGTAGAAGGTTCCATCGGGCGTCACTAGAAACTCGACGGTACCTGCATTGGTATAATGAACGGCGGTCGCCGCGCGGACCGCCGCGGCCAAGAGACCTTCGCGAATCGCGGGTTCCAAAAAAACCGCCGGCGCTTCTTCGATGACCTTTTGATGACGGCGCTGCAGCGTGCAGTCGCGCTCGAAGAGATGAACGACATTGCCGTGCGCGTCGCCAAAGACCTGGACCTCGACGTGGCGCGGATCATGGAGATACTTCTCGGCCAGAATCTCGTCGTTGCCGAACGCGGTCATTGCTTCGCGCTTCGCGGCGCTGAGCGCTTGGTCCAGGTCCCCGTCGCGGTCGACCCGGCGCATGCCCTTGCCGCCACCGCCGTGGGACGGCTTCAACATGATTGGGTAGCCCAGAAGTGTCGCCTGCGCCGCAAACGCGGCGAGCGATTGGTCGGCACCCCGGTAGTCGGGCACGACCGGGACGCCCGCTTGTTGCATCAAGTCCTTGGCGATCCGCTTGGATCCCATGGAGCGGATCACATTCGCGCGCGGACCGACAAAGGTAAGACCCGCATCCTGGCAGGCTTGGGCGAAATCCGCGTTCTCGGATAAAAAGCCGTAGCCCGGATGGATCGCGTCCGCACCCGTGCGCTTGGCCACTTCCAGAAGACGGTCGATGCGGAGATAGCTTTCATTCGCCGGCGCGGCGCCAAGACGGTGGGCCTCATCGGCGAGACGAACGTGTCGCGCCGCTGCATCGGCATCCGAATAGACGGCAATCGTCCGCATCCCGAGGCGTGAGGCGGTGTCGATAATACGGCACACGATCTCGCCGCGGTTGGCTATCAAGAGCGATTTCACTGCCGGCGGCCCCTTAGGGTGTCCATTGCGGCGGTCTTCGCTCCAAGAACGCCGAAAGACCTTCGAGCCCCTCGGCCGAAGCCCGCCGCGCTGCGATTCGCCCCGCCAGATCCTGAAGCATCGCCTCGTCGATCCGGCGCCCGGCGACATCGGCAACCAGTTCCTTGGCGGCAATGCCCGCCTCGGGGCCCGCGGCAAGCAGTTCGCCGACGATCCGATCACGGCATCCACCGAGCGCCGATTCGTCGGCAACCACCTCGTGAACCAATCCGATTCGCTGCGCAGCGACCGCATTGAACAGCTCCGCGGTGTGGAAATAACGGCGTGCCTGGCGCGCCCCGATGGCCTCGAGGACAAACGGAGAAATCATCGCCGGCACCAGGCCCAGCTTCACCTCGGTCAGCGCGAACTTTGCACCTTCAACCGCGACCGCAATATCGCAAGCGGCAACCAGCCCCACGCCCCCGCCATAGGCGGCACCCTGGACAAGCGCGACAGTCGGCATCGGCAGGGTTCGCAATGATAACAACATTCGTCCGAGGCGCAGCGCGTCTGCGACGTTTTCCTCTTGGGAGAACCCCGCCACGCGCTTCATGTAGTTCAAATCGGCGCCTGCGCTAAACGACTTCCCGTGCCCGGCTATGACCACGACGCGCACGCCGGCGTTGGCGCGGAGATCCGCAAAGATCGTCGACAAGCCCGCGATCATCTGGTCGTCGAAGGCATTGTGAACCTCCGGCCGGTCGAAGGTGACGGTCGCGACCCCCTTCGCGTCGACGTCCAACAGAAGGTGGTCGGTCTGCATTCTCACATCCGGAAGACACCGAACCGGGTATCCCCAATCGGCGCGTTCATGGCGGCGGACAGCGAGAGGCCCAGGACCATGCGCGTATCGACCGGGTCGATCACGCCGTCGTCCCAAAGCCGGGCACTCGCATAATAGGGGTGGCCCTGAGTCTCGTACTGATCGCGGATTTTCGATGCGAATGCCGATTCGACCGCCTCGTCGACGGCGCGGCCCTTCGCCTCCTGGGCGTCGCGCTGAATCTGCGTCAAAACACCGGCAGCCTGATCGCCACCCATCACGGAAATCCGCGCGTTGGGCCACATCCACAAAAAACGGGGATCGTAGGCACGGCCGCACATCCCGTAGTTCCCGGCGCCAAACGAGCCGCCAACGATCAGCGTGATCTTGGGTACCTGGGCATTCGCCACGGCCATGACCAACTTTGCGCCATCTTTTGCGATGCCGCCGGCCTCGTACTTTCGGCCGACCATGAACCCTGTAATATTTTGCAGGAAGATCAGCGGTATCCGGCGCTGGCAACAGAGCTCAATGAAGTGCGCGCCCTTCAAGGCCGATTCGGAAAAAAGGATGCCGTTGTTTCCTAGAATACCGACGGGGTAGCCATGCAAGTGAGCAAACCCGGTGACCAACGACGCGCCGTACAACGCCTTGAATTCATCGAACGAGCTGCCGTCGACAACCCGAGCAATAATTTCCCGAATGTCGAACGCCGTGTGCAAGTCTGGCGGCACGATGCCATAGAGTTCTTGCACATCGTAGATCGGCTCGACCACCGCCCGAGACGTCACAGGCGGTGTCTTCTCTCGATTGAGATTCGAAACGATCCGGCGCACGATCCCGAGGGCGTGTTCGTCGTTCTCCGCATAGTGATCCGCGACGCCCGAATGGCGCGCGTGGACCTCGGCGCCGCCCAGATCTTCGGCGGTCACGATTTCGCCCGTCGCCGCTTTTACCAGCGGCGGGCCGCCAAGAAAGATTGTGCCCGTCCCCTTCACGATGATGCTTTCGTCAGCCATCGCCGGAACATACGCGCCGCCGGCCGTACAAGACCCCATCACCGCAGCAATCTGCGGAATGCCCTGCGAGGACATCTGCGCCTGATTGAAGAAAATCCGACCGAAGTGCTCGCGGTCCGGAAATACTTCGTCTTGGTTCGGCAGATTGGCGCCCCCCGAATCGACCAGGTAGATGCACGGCAGGCGGTTCTCCAGCGCGATCCGTTGGGCGCGCAGGTGCTTCTTAACCGTGAGCGGGTAGTAGGTACCGCCCTTGACCGTGGCATCGTTCGCAACGATCAGACACTCGAGCCCCATCACGCGTCCGATACCGGTAACGATTCCGGCAGCTGGAACCGTTTCCGCGTAGACCCCGTGCGCAGCCAATGCCGAAAGCTCCAGGAAGGCGGAACCGGGATCGAGAAGAAGCTGGATCCGGTCGCGCGCGAATAACTTTCCCCGGCCAGCGTGTCGGACACGAGCCGATTCGCCGCCACCTTCGGCAATCTGTGTCGTGAGGGTGCGGAGATCGTCGGTCAACCCGCGCATATGCGCCGCGTTCGCGAGGAACGTATCGTCCTTCGTTTTGAAGGCGGTTTGGAGGACCGTCATGGCGCTACCAGCCGCCGGTCTCCAGCCACCGCGACATTTGATCGAGACGGTCGGAACCCCAGAAGGGCTCATCCCCGATGAAAAAGAACGGGGCGCCAAAAACGCCGCGCGCTAATGCCGCCGCGGTTTCTTCCTTGAGGCGTTCCTTGATGGCTGGGGTTTGGATCGCCGCTTCGAACGCGGCGCGGTCCACCCCAACCGAGGCCGCGACCTCGGCCGTCGCCTCGGCACCGCTAACGTCGCGTCCTTCGCCGAAGTAAGCGCCGTAGAAAGCACGGGCGAAGGCCTTTGCCTCCTCCGCATCGCGATCCGCCAGCCAATAAAAGCCCCGCGCGGCGGCCACCGTGCCATGCGGAAAACCTTCCGGAAATTTGCAGGGCACGCCGAGCGACCGGGCGGTGCGGGCGATATCCACCCCAGCGTATTTCCCCTTGATCGGATAGCCGGTAAGCGGCCCGGTACCGACCTCCTTGAAGGCCGCGCCCAGCATCATGGGGCGCCAAGTAACCTCGCAGCCACGCGCGTGGGCCCAAGCGTCGATCTGGACGCTCGCGAGGTATCCGTAGGGGGAGGCAAAATCGAAGTAAAAATCGATGTTTTGGGTCATACCGGATTGTAGGCCAACCCCCGAAGCGCCGCCACCGCGCCGACAACGACCTGAAAAGGCATCAAGTGTCGGTAGAACGCACCAAGACCGGCTGCGGGCGTTTCGCGTCGCCCTTTCCACGCCCCGCCGACAACCATTGATCGAGATAGGGAATGCGGTCATGTCCCCAAAACGATTCCGCGCCAACGACAATCCAGGGCGCGCCGATCATCCCGGCTGCCACCGCCGCACCGAGGGCAGCCTGATGCTGGGCCGCACCATTTGCGCTGGTCGCGTACCGCGTCACCACCGCACTGGAAAGATTGAAACGCTGCATGCCCGCGACGACCGCGTCGACATCCTTCAGCGCCTGACCTTGGGCCCAGATCACGGACAAGGCCGCCAACGTGACCGTGCGCAGTTGCGCTTCGTTCCCGTCCGCAAGGGCGTAGCACGTGTTGTAGAGAGCGTCGCAATCGAACGGCGGCTCGACGCCCTCGGGCCGTGAGAACGGCAGGCTACGAAGGCGGCAGACCCGCGCCACATCGTGGCGCCAGTAGGCGAGTTTTGCCGTCGGGATCGGCCCCATTTCGGATCCGGGTTGCCTAAGGATCGTGCTTAGACGAACCGGTCGCCACAAGACGGTGCGGCCGTGCTTCTGGCCGATTTCGTCAATCATTTGCGCGGCAACATAGGAGTAAGGCGACCCAAACGCCGGGTAGAAGACGATCGGGTCGGCCATCAGCGTTTCCGCGCCACAACTTCGATTTCCACCGCCATCTTGGGATCGATCAGCGGCGCAATAACAGCGGTCGCGGCGGGACGAATATCCGCGAACGCGACCCCAGCGGTGGAGAGGACGACGTCCACATCTTCGCGGTCGGCGATGTAGTACCTGGCCTGAACGATATCCGCCCGCTCGCCGCCAGCGGCGCGCAACGCTGCATCGATGTTTTCGAACGCCCGGGCGACCTGTGCCGCGGCCCCGGCGGCGATCTCACCGGTATCGTAATTGGTCCCGGTACAGCCCGAGACGAAGATCCAGTCGCCATCGACGACCGCCCGCGAATAGCCGTACTTTTGTTCCCAGGCGCTTCCCGAACTGATTCGTCGACGGGTCACCGCAGCACATCCCTTGCTGCGTTCAGGCTGCAATCCGCTCGATCGCGATCGCCGTGGCTTCGCCGCCGCCGATGCATAGACTCGCTACGCCCTTGCTGAGCCCATTTTTGGCCAGCGCGTAGTACAGCGTGGTAATGATTCGGGCGCCCGAAGCCCCCACGGGGTGACCCAACGCGCAGGCACCGCCGTGCACGTTCATCCGGTCATGGTCGATCCCGATGTCCTTCATTGCCGCCATCGTCACCACCGCGAAGGCTTCGTTGACCTCGAACAAATCGACCATGTCCCGGGACCAACCGGTCTTCTCGAACAACTTGTTGATCGCCCCGATCGGCGCGGTCGTGAATTTCGAGGATTCTTGACTGTGGGTGGTGTAGCCAACGATCCGTGCGAGCGGTGTCAAGCCGCGGCGCGCCGCTTCGGATTCGAGCATCAGCACGACCGCCGATGCGCCGTCCGAGATGGCCGAAGAATTTGCGGCGGTGACCGTTCCGCCGTCGCGAAACGCGGGTTTTAGTTGCGGGATCTTCTCGACTTTGGCGGTAAAGGGTAGTTCGTCGTTGGAGACGACGGTTTCGCCCGACCGTGTCTTGACGGTTACCGGGGCGATCTCGGCATCGAACGACCCGTCCTCGTTTGCCGTTTTCGCCCGGGCCAGAGAAGTCACCGCGAAGGCGTCCTGCTGCTCGCGGGTGAATTGGTACTGTTCGGCGGTATCTTCGGCGAAGGCACCCATCAGCTTGCCGGGCTGTTCGATCTTGTCCTCAAGACCGTCCAAAAACATATGATCGTAAATTTTGCCGTTGCCAAGGCGGTAACCGCCCCGAGCCTTATCGAGCAAATAGGGCGCATTCGACATACTCTCGAGGCCGCCGGCCACCATGATGGATGCCGAACCCGCGAGCACTTGATCCGCCGCCATCATCGTCGCCCGCATTCCCGATCCGCACATCTTGTTGATAGTCGTCGCCCCCACACCGAGGGGGATTCCGCCGGCAAGGGCGGCTTGACGAGCCGGCGCCTGCCCCATGCCGGCCGGGAGCACGCAGCCCATGATCACGTCGTCCACGTCGCCCGGCGCAACCCCAGCGCGGGAAAGTGCCGCTTCGATCGCTGCGCCACCCAGGACGGGCCCCTCGACCGTGGACAGGCTGCCCTGGAAATTACCGATCGGAGTCCGCGCCAACCCAACGATAACCACCGAATCCTGCGCCATAGCCGCCTCATACTTTCAAGAAACCCGTTGAGAGGGGGACGGTAGCCGAAACACCGCGCCACGGGAAGAAACTCCTGTCGGCAAACCGGCGCTTACGGTGGAACAAGCCGGAGTGCTAGACTTGGGATATTGCAGACTATCCGGGAGTGTCGGCCATGAAGGGTCAAGCATCGCACGCCATCCTGCCAGACGAACACCACGACGAGGTGTCGCGGCAGGACTTCGTGACCAGCTTCAAAGTCCACGTCTTGACGGGACTTGGCCCAGGCAACAAACAAGCGTTCGAGACCAGGGGCGCGCCGAAGTTTCACAAGAAACACGGACACGAACCGCGCTCGCCGCGCGATGTCGCGAAGGTCATGCGCGACGATCCCTATTGGCAGACCTGGAGCTCGCTCAACCGGTCCGGGCAGGAACTGATGTGGGAAGGCCTCGGCGCCCGCGCCGGACGGCAACTCGACGCCTTGACCGAGCGGGCCCGCGCTACCGTCAAGCGAAAGAACACCAAAGGATCGTTGCGGCTTAACCCCGCTCTGCCGATCCCTCGCTACAACAGCGAAATCCATATCCATTGCCAGCCCGGCGGCTATCACGTCGAGCTCGACGACGACGACGTCTTCGCCGGCGCGTTGTACGACATCGGAGCCTATCAATACGGCATGGGCGGACAGGGCCCCATGACCGACGATGTCGGGGTAACGGTAGGCACGTATTTTCGCCGCAACCTACCGACGTTCGAACCCAAGAAAATCCTCGACCTGGGGTGCGGCGTCGGCCATCAAACCCTTGGTCTAGCGGAAGCCTTTCCCGCCGCCGAGATTCATGGCTGCGACCTCGGCGCGCCGATGCTCCGCTATGCCCACGCCCGCGCCGAATCGCTTGGAAAGGCTGTCCATTTTTCCCAACAGAACGCGGAGCGGACCGACTACCCCGACGCGAGCTTCGACCTCATCACGTCGATGATTCTGTTCCACGAAACTTCGCACAAGGCGATCCCCAAGATCATCGCCGAGTGTTACCGCCTTCTGAAGCCGGGCGGCTACATGGTCCATGGCGATGTCCCGGAGTTCAACAAGTACTGGCCCGACCCCTTTGACCAATTCCAACGCGACTGGACGACGCACTTCAACGCCGAGCCCTTCCGCAGCAAGATGCGGGATATGGATATGTCCGCGCTGGCCCGCGACGCGGGCTTCAAACCGGGCACAATCGCGGAAGAACGCGTGCCCAGCGTATTCGGCGAAGCCGGTTACGCCCGCACCTCGCTCTACGGCAACACGCACGCCTATGGTATGAAATGGTGGGTTCTCATCGCTCAGAAATAGCCCAGCGAGAAGTATGTCCGCATGAACATGATTGTTAACCCGCTTTCGCCTGTCATGGGCGCCGAAGTAATAGGCGCCGACCTCGCTCGCCCGCTCGGCGAGGCGGATTTCGCTAGCGTTCACCAAGCGCTTTTAGACTACTGCGTCATTGTATTCCGGGACCAACATCTCAGCGCGGCCCAGCACGTGGCGTTCAGCCAGCGCTTCGGCGGTTTGATGGTCCATGTCAAAGCTGAGTACCTGCTGCCGGACCACCCGGAAGTCTTGGTTTTGTCCAACAAGAAGCATCCCGACGGGCGGCCGATGGGCTTCGAAGACGCGGGTCGCTACTGGCATTCCGACATGTCCTATGTCGAGGAACCGCCGTTGGGCTCCCTGCTCTATGCCGTGGAAATCCCCCCCGAAGGGGGCGACACGTTGTTTTGCAACATGTATGAGGCCTACGAGACTCTGCCGGACGAAATGAAAACCCGCATCGCCAATTTGCGTGCGGCACATTCCTACGTTGCGAGTTTCGAAGGTAAGACGCCGTCAGGTTACGCGCGCGACACCTTGACCGACGCCCAAAAGGCGCAGCTGCGCGAGGTCGTCCACCCGGTGGTCCGCACCCACCCCGAAACCGGTCGCAAGGCGCTTTACGTGAACCCCGGCTTTACGCTGCGTATCGAAGGGTTGCCGGAGGATGAGGCCGCGAGCCTCCTCGCGGCGTTGATCCAGCACATGACGCAGCCGGCATTCCAATACCGCCACGTCTGGCAGCCCCATGACCTGATCTTTTGGGACAACCGCTGCACGATGCATCACGCAACGCCTTACGACACCCGTTTCGCCCGACACATGCACCGCACAACAGTGCGCGGCGACCGCCCCTTCGCCGCCTAGATCGCCTCGATCAGGCGCCCGGCGTCGTCGGTCGCTGCCCAAAACCCGCGCGGCGCCACACAGTCGCCGACGGCCAACGCCGATTCGGGAACCGCCCGTGGCAACGTACCGGTCGACAGGACGATCGCATCAAACGGTCCCAAGGTGCGCCCCGACGACAGCATCGCGAACTCTCCGTCGACACTGGCCACAGTCTCGCCGGGAACGATGCGAATCCCGGCCCCATTCAGCCGCGCCGCGACCTCCGCGATTTCAACCGTGAATAGCAGATCCGGCAGCGCCGGGTGGGCGGCGGTCGTCACGATCGTTACCGCATCGACATCGGGATTGTCGATCAACGATTCGGCGAGAGAAATCGTCGGCCATCCGTTCTCCTCATCGACAATCAAGATTCGGCCGCGTACGTCGGCAGTGCCGGCCATGATATCGCGACCATGCGGCAATCTGTCTGCACCGGCGATGCCTCGGAGCAGATGTGGTCTGCGGCGCCACACGGCGCTTTGCGAAGGCTCGCTACCGATAGCCCAGATCGCTCGGTCCGCGCGCGGTAGCGTCGCTGGAGAAATCGTCGTGTTAAGCCTGAACGTAACGCCGAGGTCCGCCAACTGCTCGGACCACCACGTGATTGCGCCCAAGATCGGGGCGCGGTGCGGCGCGCTACCAGCCAAGCGCATTTGGCCACCCAAGGTATTGGTCGCCTCGTAGAGCGTCACGTCATGCCCCCTGACCGCGGCGGCGCGCGCGGCCTCCAGACCCGCCGGGCCGGCGCCGATCACTGCAATCCGTTGCGGGCGGGGCGCGCGCGGACGTTTCGGCCGCTCTGCCTCCCGCCCTGCTCTAGGATTGACGACGCATGTTGCTGGGCCAACTCCGCGCTGGGCGAACGTGCAAGCCTGGTTGCAGGATATGCACGGGCGAATGTCACGTTCGCGACCATCGCCGACTTTCTTTACCCAATTCGGGTCGGCTATCCACGGCCGAGCCATCGCAATGACATCCGCATCGCCGACGGCAACGATTTCATCGATCTCCTGAGGCGAGCGTATGCTCCCGGCAACCATGACGGGCACGCCGAGAGCCGCGCGAAAACGAGACGCCGTCCCTCGGAGGTGCGCCGCCGACCACGTCATCGGTGGCATGAGATCGGCAAGGGAGAAATGGGATCCAGTGATCAGACTGACATAATCGACCAACCCACGTTCAACGACGGCTTGCATCGCCGCAAGGGATTCGGCCTCGCCATAACTTGCTTCGTGCCCCACCATGCTATGGGCGACCGAAGTTCTGATGCCAACGGCAAGATCGCCGGCGACCGCCTCTCGCACGGCAACCAGCACCTCACAGATCAGCCGCAGTCGGTTCTCGAACGACCCGCCGTAGTCGTCGGTTCGCCGGTTGAAGACGGGATTAAGGAAGGAACCCAGGAGGTAGTCGGACGAGGTCTGCACCTCAACGGCATCCAAACCCGCGGCCCGGCACCGGCGCGCGGAGGCGGCATAGGCAGCGACAAGAGATTGAATTTCGCTTGCCGTTATTGCCTTCGGCAAATCGTTGAACTGCGCCGAAGGCACGGCGGACGGCGCCCACGCCGGTCCCGCGCCTAGGTGCGTCATGTTATGGCCGGCATGCCACAGGATCACCGACAGGCAGGAGCCGGCTGCATGCACATCGTCCGCCAGGTGACGCAACCCGGGCACGACCGCATCGTCGAATAAGTGAGGACGAACGCCCTTGATCGACGAAACGTGGACGGGCGACGACTCCAGTCCAACCATTGCCGCGCCGCCCTGCGCGCGGGCGACCATATACGCATGGAGGCGCGGGCCTACCCGGCCGTCGCTATCCGCGAGGCCCATATGGTGGCCGCTCATGACGACCCTGTTTTTGAGGGTCATCGGCCCAAGTCGCACCGGCGAGAAAAGGTGTTTGTAAGCCTGCATTGGGCCCCCGGAACCGTTTGCCGCGAAGCGATCATGGTATAGTGGCGACGAATTGCAGGATAGGGAGGGGACGATGGCGCAGGCCGAGATCGGTGACAATCAAGCTCAGGTAATCGGCGACTTGCGCGCCCTTTTGGGGGCGGCGCACGTGATCACCGACGAGAAGGAACGCGAGTTCTTCTCGACCGATGTCTTCTACAAAGCCGATGCGGTGGCGGCGTTCGTCGTTGCACCCGGCAACAAGGACGAACTCGCAAAAGCGGTTGGCATGACGACCCGTGCCGGTTTTGCGATCGTGCCCCGCGGCGGCGGCATGTCCTATACCGGTGGCTACCGACCGATTCGGGCCGACTCGGTAATCGTCGACACCCGCCGCCTCGACAAGATTGTCGAGATCAACGCGGAGGACATGTACGTCACGGTCGAGTGCGGGACGACGTGGAAGAAACTCTACGAGGCGCTAAAGGCACGCGGTCTCCGTACGCCCTATTTCGGCCCCTTCTCGGGCATGTACGCCACCGTCGGCGGCGCGCTGTCGCAGAACAGTATCTTTTTTGGATCGAGCGTCCACGGTACGGCGGCCGACGCGGTGCTCTCGCTGGAAGTCGCCCTCGCCGACGGTACGGTCATTCGCACCGGATCCGGTGCGGCGGCCCACAACCCTTCCCCGTTCTTTCGCACCTACGGGCCCGACCTTACAGGGTTGTTTTTGGGCGATACCGGCGCGCTCGGGTTCAAGATGCAGGCCACGTTGCGCCTCATCCCATTTGCCGCAGCGCAGCGCTTTGCGTCGTTTTCCTTCGAGACGGATAAGAAGATGTTTGCCGCGATGGCGCAGGTTGCGCGCGAACGCCTGGCCGAGGAATGCTACGGCTTCGATCCGTTTTTGCTGGGCCTGCGACTCAAGTTCGAAGGGCTGGCGCAGGACGTGAAGTCCCTCGCCGCCGTCGCAAAGTCCGGCAAAACCCTGATCGGCGGCCTGCGGGACGCGGCCAAGATCGCCGTCGCCGGGCGCCGTTTCATGGAAGGCGTCAGTTACGGTATGCACACGGTCGTCGAAGGCCGAGACGACGCCGATGTTGACAGTGCCCTGCGCCGCGTCCGCGCCATCGCGGGCGAGCACGGCGGCAAAGAAATCGAGAACAGCCTGCCGAAACTGGTCCGCGCAAATCCGTTCCTGCCGACCAACCGGCTTCTCGGACCCGAGGGCGAGCGCTGGGTGCCAATCCATGTGATCCTGCCGCATTCCCGGATCCCGGCGATGCTCGCCGCTCTGGACACTTATTTC